>CALUTX010000099.1 GCA_944323815.1 uncultured Parabacteroides sp.
ATTTCTTTTTGGTCGAGAAGTCGTACCGCTTCTCCATCCATTGCGGCTCCAGCCAAAACAGGTCGCAGGGTACACCCATCTCGCGGAACCCGATGGCATCCCGTAGGATGTCGAACTGATTCTCCAGCATATTCGGCCCGAAGCAAAGCCCGTATGCCCATTTGGGCAACAGATAGGGGCGACCGGTGATGAGCGTGAAGTCATCAATGATTTCCGGCATCGAACGGCCGAACATCAGGTAGAAATCGGCCTCGTCCGTCGTGTTGTAGATGTTGAACAGCTCCGGTTGGTAGTGGCCGATGTCGAAGAAGTTTTTCCGCGTCGTGTTGTTGAAGACACCCCAGTTCTCAGAGCTTATCAGGAACGGCATCGGAATCTCGGTGTGCTGGTACGTCACCCACATCCGGAGCAGTTCGCCGCGATGCTGGATGTGGTCACGGCTCGTGCTGCCACCGCCGTAGAAGCGTTCGCCCTCTTTCAGCGCGAAAGAGAGGATACTCGTGTTTCGATAGTCGCCCGTTTCGGCGGTGTCTTTGGAGGCGGCCGGATTCTTGTCGTCGCCGATGATGCCGCTGTTTGAGGCCACCTTCAGCTCTTTATACCGCTCGTTGATGACCTTGCCCAAGTCGCGACAGAGCGGGTCGGCCGCCGTTCGGAACCATGCCTTTTCGAGTAGTGTCCGCCCTTTACGGTCGGATACGGTGAGGGCGCCCGTCTGTTTGTCCACGGTTAGCCGGTAGCTATCCGTCGTTACCTCGAACCTATTTTCGTTTTCCCGGCGGGAAACTTCCGTTGCTTCCCAATCCGTTTTAATCAGGTGATACCGTTCCATCAGTGATTCACTGAATGTTTCGCGGGGTGTGATCCGCACTCGGAAGATGCCGTCCGTGCAGACTTCCACGCGCATCTTCAGCCCGCCATGCAGGCGGATGTCGTACGCAGTGCCCTCTTCTGCTGCCACAACCGTTTGCAGTCCGAACAGGCACACCAATAAATAGAGATAAATCCTTTTCATGTGATAATGAGTTTATACGTTTGGGACAAAGCTACCTCTTTTTGCCCAATCACAACTTGGATAAATCGCTTTTAAACATGGAAATTTGGCCAAAACGCCGTTCCTTATGGGGGATGCGTGCAGGAAGACGCGGTGCGCCTTACATTTCCCACCTTTTCAACGCCTCGTACACCTTTCGGATGGGCAGTCCCATGACGTTATAGAAACTTCCTTCGATGGCCTCTACCGCCACATAGCCAATCCACTCTTGGATGCCGTAACTGCCGGCTTTGTCGAACGGGCGGTAATGGTCTACATAATACGTAATCTCGGCGTCGTCCAGCGTGGCGAAGCGGACAGAGGAAACGGCCGGAAACGAAACGCTGCGTTCGCGTGTTGTCAGGCAGACGCCGGTGATGACCTCGTGCGTGCGTCCCGATAGCTTGCGGAGCATCGCGATGGCGTCGGCACGGTCTTTGGGTTTGCCGAGCACCTCGCCGAACGTCCAGACGATGGTGTCGGCTGTAAGCAGCAATTCGTCAGCCTT
Source organism: uncultured Parabacteroides sp. (assembly GCA_944323815.1). Classification (GTDB taxonomy): domain Bacteria; phylum Bacteroidota; class Bacteroidia; order Bacteroidales; family Tannerellaceae; genus Parabacteroides. The sequence goes on from CALUTX010000099.1 coordinate 1,542, forward strand.
GAGTTCGGGCAAATAAGCCTCTGCCTTTTTACGGGCGAGATAGACCGGAATCTCTTCGGCTTGCAGCGTCGGCGGATAGGATTCGTCGATACCGGGCAGGGCACGCACCTCAAACGGGATGTCCAGTCCGGCGAGCAGTTCGCGGCGGCGGGGGGAACCGGAACCTAACACCAACCTATATGAATTGACAATGGACAATGGACAATTGACAATTTGTTCCTGTCTATTTTCGTTTAGCCCCTTTGTAATTGTCAATTTCCTGTTTGTAATTGTCAATTGTCCATTGTCAATTGTTAATTGCTCATTTACCATCCGAATGCCTCCTTTCCCATCCATTGTCCTTGTGCTTTGAGGGTTTGTTCGATGACGTCGCGGGCAACGCCTTCGCCTCCCTTGCAGTGCGAGATGTAGCGGGCGATGGCTTTGATTTCGGGAGCAGCATCGGCCGGTGCGACGGGGAGACCTACTTGGCACATGACGTCGTAGTCCGGAATATCGTCACCAGCATACAATACCTCTTCCGGTTGCACTCCCGTTTTCTCAAGGAAGTCCTGAAAATCGTGAATCTTGACCGCGCTTTTCATATAGATGTGCGTGATACCCAGCCGTGCGAAACGGGTACGGACGGCGTCGGTGTAACCGCCTGTGATGATGGCGACGTGATACCCTTTCTTAATGGCAAGCTGCAAGGCGTACCCGTCTTTGATGTTGACGGTACGCATCGGGTCGCCGTCGGGATAGAGCGGGACGACGTTAGACGACAGTACCCCGTCGACGTCGAACGCAAACGCCTTTATCTTGCTTAAATCGTAATTGATACTACTCATGATTGTGCTTCTTTGTGAATACTTTGGCTCATTAACTGGTAAATCGTTTGCATCTCCGGATGTGCTTCCAATAGCGCGAGATGCTTGTTGATGACATTCTCGTCATAACGGATGGCCGGCCCGGTCTGGGCTTCTCGTGCAGGCATCGCATGTACTTTGCTTGCCGTCTCTTGGATAAGCGGGAGCAGCACTTCCGACGGAATCCCCTGTTCCTGCAACAGTTTGGCGGCAAGCGCATACAGGTGATTGGTGAAGTTGCAGGCAAAGACGGCGGCCAGATGCAGGTACTTACGGGATTCGGACGAGAGGATGCGGACATGGTCCGAAAGCAGTCCGGCTACATCGCGTAACAACTCCGTGTCGGCTTCGTTGTTCGCCTCCAAGAAGAACGGGATGGAACGGAAATCGACCACCCGCTCCTTGCTGAAGGTCTGCATCGGATAGAGCACGCCATAACGGGCAGCATGTCCTTTGAAAACATCCATCGGCATACTGCCTGCCGTATGCACCCACAGCCCGTTGTTAGGCGCGATACGGGCAATGAGCGGCTCCAGCGCCGTATCCTTGAGGGCGAAAATATATAAGTCGGCATCTATTTCGACTTTTCCCGGCAGGTAAGTCCATTTACACCGCAATTGGTTTGCCAACTGTTCGGCATGGGCCGGCGTGTGGCTGTAAACTTGCCGGATGTCGAACCCTTTGCGCTTCATTTCGAGGGATAGACGGGTGGCGAGGTTGCCCGAACCTAAAAAGACGACCTTCATGCCTCTTCCGTTTGTGTGGGTTCAGGCAGGTGGAACTGGCCGATATGTACCTTCTCCCATTGCAAGTGCGCTTCGTCGAACGGTTTCCGCTCTTGCCCCTTGTAGCCGAAGCCGATGATGGAGAGTACCTCCAGCTGATAAGGGATGTGGAGCAGGTTGCGTATATATTCGCCTGCATCTGTGTCGTCTTCTCGCTGGCGGTTCCGGATTTGACACCAGCAGCTGCCCAGTCCCAAGTCTTCTGCCTGCAATTGCATGTAGATAGACGCAACCGAGGCATCTTCAATCCAAACATCGCTCTCCATGACATTGGCCAAAACGACCACAGCCAGCGCGCAATCTTTCAGGAAAGCTGCGCCCGCCGGTTTGCATTCGGCCAGTTGGGCAAGCATCTTTTTCTCTTCGACGACCACAAACTGCCAAGGGTTTTTGCGTTTGGAAGCAGGAGCCATCAGGGCGGCCTTCAGGATGAGTTCGACCTGTTCGGGGCTCAACAACTGCTCTGTAAACTTGCGGGTACTTCTTCTGTTTTTGATTAATGCTGCAAAATTCTCCATATTATTATGTATGTATTTCTCAATTTTCAATTGTCATTTCTCCATTATCAATGTATTTCAGCAGGTCTAACATCAACGGCACCTCCGAGAGGTCGATACCGGCAATCAGCAAGTCCGGAATATCTTGGTTGAACAGCTCGAGGAACGCTTGGAAGCCCCCGTTTGCTTTCCGGACAGCCTCTTCGTAGCAGTGGAGTGCTCCTTTGATGTTTTGCAAAGCCCATTCCGTATGGCCGGCATTCAACCAGTCTTGTTCACTCGGTTGATGTGCGATAATTTTCTTGTAATAGTTACGCGCTTGGTCATATTTCCCGGTCAGGAACGAACACCAGGCAATCGGTCGCCACGCTTTGTGGCTTTTGCTGTCCAGATAGTCTACCTTGAAGAAACATTTCAATGCCTCGTTGTAATCCTTGAGTTCCAAGTGGCAATGTCCGATACTGATTTGGACGGAGAGGTTGTCGGGCGCCATCGCCTCGTAGCGGCGATAATATTTCAACGCCTCTTCCGGCTGCTTGAGCGAACGGTAGCAACCCGCAATCCGGCGCGTCAGCCACTTGCTGCCGGCCTCCAGCAGGTCTGCATGCAGATAAGCCTCCAGTGCCCCCTGGAAGTCGTCGGCCATCTCTTTGCAGTAACCGATTTTCTGGAAAAGGGTAGGATTGTCCGGATCTGCTTCTGCCAAGCGGTTGAAGACGGTCAGGGCATCGTTGAAGTAGTTCTTGCGCAGGTAATATTCAGCAATCGTCGTCAAACTCTCTTTGTCCGAGATGTAGGGACGCAACGCCTGAAGATTGTGGAAGTCCAGCGGCAAGGTGAAAATGTCCGTAAAATCCAAATGGCTCGGATAGAGCTTGAAGAAGCGGTACAGGTCTTGCATGTATTGCCCGGCAATGATTTCAGTTTTACCGTATTTATGGATGATTTCTTCTTTCTTTTGTTGAATCATCGCCGTCGCTTCGGCGTTAAACTGCGTCATCATCATTTTGCGTGCCTCTTTGGGCAGCTGCATCATGCTGAAATAGAGCGAAAATTTATCGGAATTGCACATGAATCCGGCGAACGTCATCGTCTCTAAAACCTGTTTCTCTGTTCCTTCGATGGGGTTGGCCGGATTGTTGAACGCCGAATAATCGGTCGTAAACGGGACGAACCAATTGCTTGTCTCATGAAAGAATGGGAAATGCTTCAAATGGATAAAGGTTGAATGCATGATGTCGGCCCCTTCCTGCTGCAACTCCCCGAACTCCTTGATTTTGCTCTCTAATTGCGAGTCGGCGAACAGGTTTTCCCATTCCGGGTTCATCTCCTGCCCGAATTGTTCGGGGGTTATATCTTTCAAATTGAGCTTTTGGCTGATTTTCGGACTCATTTTCAGCATTTCGGGAATGATTTCATTTTGCAGCTTGCGGGTGATTTTCTCTGTCTCGCGGGCTAAAATGAATCGAAGGATGAGGGTCCGTACGGTTTCCGTGAATCCGGGCGCTTCTGCCAGCGCGGCCAGCCGTTCGTCCACCTGTGGATAGAGCGTGATGCGCTGCCGGTAGGTGTAAAGCGTAATCAGAATGGCGATGAACGCCCTGACGCGTATCTCTTCGTCGGTATGGTTGGCGGCATCGAAAAGCAACAGCAGCTTTTTTTTGTCGAAAAACTCCTGCAACCCCATCAGCAACGCTGAAACGACCTGACAGCCAGTCGTGAACGGCAAGAAAGGTTCGTAAATCAGGTCGCGTACGGCATCATACGTTTCCGCGTTCAAGAATCCGGTCGTCCAAAGCCCGTTGAACAGAACTGTTTGGCAGTCTTCCAGCTCCTTGTGCGCTTTCCCCTCATACAGCAGGCAGATTTGTTTGTTGCATTGTTCGAAAGAGAGCGGCGGTTGCAGGGCGACGGAACGCCTTTTGGCATAATAGGTTCGCGACGAGACGGGCGTCAGTACCTCTAATCGGATGGCATCCGCCAATTCGTACGCATCCGCCTGCAACTGTCTGTAAATCTGTTCCTGCATCGGGTCGCTGATACCTTCCATGCAGTAACGCAACATGTATCTGTACGTCTCTTGCAACGTGTCCAATTTATTTTGGAAGGCATATACCTGGTTCCCGGCGATAAACGTCTGCAACAAATCGAATGCATTTTTAAGCGCTTTCCGGTCCAATGCGCCGACGATACGGTTATATGTCTTATCTATTTCCTGTATCTGTTGTGTCATAATAAAAGGAGTCTATTGGGATGTCAAAAGTATAACAAATTGGGCGAAAATCCTTCTTCCGGGTGATGAATTTCGCTTCGTCGCAGACAAAAATACAAATGACCGGCAGCTCTTTTGGGTTTTCTCCCATCCTTTTCTTTAATCAGTGTCGCCAATTATATAATCAGCGTCGTTGATTGTAAAAACGGCAACGCTGATTATACAATCAACGACGTCGATTGGAGAATAGTTGCCATCGTTGACTGGTTTATGTTCGGTTGGCAGAACAAGTTTTGTACAAGGAGTAAACAAAGTGCTTCGTTTTTTTATGTACCTTTGCACACTAAATGTTTTTTGGCAAATGAAGAATATCCGCAATTTCTGTATTATTGCTCATATTGATCATGGTAAAAGTACGTTGGCAGACCGTTTGCTCGAATATACGAAGACGGTAGAAGGCAAAGACATGCAGGCGCAGGTCTTGGACGATATGGATCTCGAACGCGAACGGGGTATCACCATCAAGAGCCATGCCATCCAAATGGAATATGTTTATAAAGGGGAGAAATATATCCTGAACCTGATTGACACGCCGGGGCATGTTGATTTCTCTTACGAGGTTTCCCGCTCGATTGCTGCTTGCGAGGGGGCATTGCTGATTGTCGATGCCGCGCAGGGCATTCAGGCGCAGACCATTTCGAATCTGTATATGGCCATCGAGAATGATTTGGAAATCATTCCGGTCATGAACAAAATAGACCTGCCGAGCGCCATGCCCGACGAGGTGGAAGACCAGATTGTCGAATTGCTGGGCTGTCCGCGCGAAGACATTATCCGTGCCAGCGGCAAGACGGGCGAGGGGGTGTATGACATCCTGAACCGCATTGTGGAGCGTGTACCGGCACCGAAGGGCGATCCCGACGCGCCGTTACAGTGTCTGATTTTCGATTCCGTGTTCAATTCGTTCCGTGGGATCATCGCCTATTTCAAGGTGGAGAATGGCGTTATCCGCAAAGGCGACCGCGTGAAGTTCATCGCAACGGGTAAGGAATATGACGCGGATGAAGTGGGTGTTTTAAAACTCACCATGTCACCCCGTGACGAAGTGCGGACGGGTGATGTCGGGTATATCATCTCCGGCATCAAGACTTCGCGCGAAGTGCGTGTGGGCGACACGATTACGCATGTGGACCGTCCGGCGCTCGAGGCCATTGCCGGCTTTGAGGAGGTCAAGCCGATGGTCTTTGCCGGTGTCTACCCGATTGAGAGCGAAGATTTTGAGAATCTCCGTTCGTCGCTTGAGAAATTGCAGCTCAACGATGCGTCGCTGACGTTCCAGCCTGAAAGTTCGGCCGCTTTGGGATTCGGTTTCCGCTGCGGTTTCTTGGGGTTGTTGCACATGGAGATTGTGCAGGAGCGGTTGGACCGCGAGTTCAACATGGATGTCATCACGACTGTCCCGAACGTTTCTTATATGGTCTACGACAAGAAAGGTAACTGCAAGGAGGTGCACAATCCGGGAGGCCTGCCCGACCCGACGCTCATTGACCACATTGAGGAGCCGTTTATCCGTGCGAGTATCATCACGAGTACGGCGTTTATCGGGCCTATCATGACGCTCTGTTTGGGTAAGCGCGGCGTGTTGATTAAGCAGGAATACATCTCTGGCGACCGTGTGGAGATTTTCTTCGACCTGCCGCTGGGCGAAATCGTCATCGACTTTTATGATAAATTGAAGAGCATCTCGAAAGGGTATGCTTCGTTTGATTACCATCTGCATGATTTTCGTCCGAGCCGCCTTGTGAAGCTGGATATTCTCTTGAACGGTGAACCTGTGGACGCGCTTTCGACTTTGACGCATGTGGACAATAGCGTTCCCTTTGGCCGCCGCATGTGCGAAAAGCTGAAAGAGCTCATTCCGCGCCAGCAGTTTGACGTTGCCATTCAAGCCGCTATCGGTTCCAAAATCATTGCCCGCGAGACCATCAAGGCGGTGCGTAAGGATGTGACCGCCAAGTGTTATGGTGGCGATATTTCCCGTAAACGCAAGCTCCTCGAAAAGCAGAAGGAGGGAAAGAAGCGCATGAAGCAAATCGGCTCGGTCGAGGTGCCGCAAAAGGCATTCCTTGCGGTGCTGAAGTTGGATTAAAGCTGGAATTTTTTACATTGATAGGAACGAAAAACGGCGTTTCTTTTTTCCCACAGTAGGGCGGGAGAGAGGAAACGCCGTTTTTATGTGGTGATTACCTGAAACAGGTTACACGCCCAATACGTGACGGAATTTTTTCAGGAAAACTTCCGCTTCTTCCATGCTCAGGCAGAGCGGGGGGAGGAGGCGGATGGTGTTCGTGCCTGCGACGCCCGTAAAGACCTTTTCTTCGAATAGCAGGCGGCTGCGTACCTCCTTGATGGAGTCCTCAAACTCGACACCAATCATCAATCCGCGTCCGCGTACCTCCTTGATACCCGGAAGTTTGTGCAATTCATCCAAAAGGAAAGAACCGACGCGTGCTGCATTTTCTACTAAATGTTCCTGCTGCATGATGTCGAGCACTGCGATGGCTGCGGCACATGCGAGGTGATTGCCGCCGAAGGTCGTGCCCAGCATCCCGTAGACAGGCTTGAACATCGGGCTGATCAGGAGTCCGCCCATCGGAAAACCGTTGGCAATACCTTTGGCGACGGTAATCAGGTCGGGACGGATACCGGCGTGTTGGTGAGCAAAGAATTGCCCGCTGCGGCCGTAGCCCGACTGGATTTCGTCGAGAATCAGGCATGCGCCGTATTCCGTGCAGAGCGCGCGGAGTTGTTGCATAAACGCATCTGTCGGCATCTGGATACCGCCAATACCCTGTATGCCTTCAATAATGACAGACGAAACGTCGCCTTTCTTGAGTTCCGCTTCGACGGCAGCGGCGTCGTTGAGCGGGAGGTAGGTGACAGGAAGTCCTTCATTGACCGGCGCAATGATTTTCGGGTTGTCGGTGACGCGCACGGCTGCTGATGTCCGCCCGTGAAAGGCGTGCTTAAAGGCGAGAACGCGTTTTTTCCCGTTGTGGAACGAAGCGAGCTTCAGCGCGTTTTCGTTGGCTTCGGCGCCGGAGTTGATGAGGAAAAGCGAGTAGTCGTCGTAGCCACAAGCTTTCCCCAATCGGTCGGCGAGTTGCTGTTGCAAGCTGTTGATGACCGAGTTAGAATAGAAGCCGAGTTTGCCGACTTGCTCGGTGATGGCTTTTACATAGGCGGGGTGGCTGTGCCCGACAGAAATGACCGCGTGCCCGCCGTAGAGGTCGAGGTATTCGTTGCCGTCGGTGTCCCAAACATGGCAACCCTTGCCCCGAACGATTTCAATGTTGAATAATGGATAAACGTCAAATAGTTTCATGATTTCATGTGTTAATTGTCAATTAAAAAGCCGACGGCTTGAGGTGCAGGCCGACCGTCTCTTCGAGGTTGAACAGTAAGTTCATGTTGTGTACCGCTTGCCCGCTGGCACCTTTCAGCAGATTGTCGATGACGGAAACGATGAGCAACTTGTTTTCATATTTCTGAAGATAAAGCAAGCATTTGTTGGTATTAACCACCTGCTTCAAGTCGGGATTCTTATCTGTGATGAAGGTAAACGAGTGATCATCGTAATACTCTTCGTAGATGCGGCGGATTTCGTCGAGCCCCACTTTACAGTCGAGGTACATTGTGGCGAAAATGCCGCGCGAAAAGTTGCCCCTGACCGGGATAAAATTAATCGGGCTGTTGAAACTCCGCTGCAACTGCAGCGAACTCTGGTTGATTTCCGCCAAATGGTGGTGCGTGAACGGTTTGTAGATGGAGATGTTGTCGTTCCGCCAGCTGAAATGCGACGTGGCGGAAGGCTTGACACCTGCACCGGTCGAGCCTGTGATCGCGTTGACATGCAGCTCCGAATTAAGCATCAGATGTTTGGCAAGGGGAAGCAGTCCGAGCTGGATACAGGTTGCGAAGCAACCGGGATTGGCGACGTGACGCGCGCTGCAAATGCGTCGGCGGTTCAGTTCAGGCAGTCCATAGACGAAATC
>CALUTX010000100.1 GCA_944323815.1 uncultured Parabacteroides sp.
ACTGCATCTCCAAATTGCCTGAATAGACAAATGCAGCCGCTCCCAAAGCCGACGTAGCCAGAATCGAACCGCAATAGGATTCATACAGGTCGGCACCCATGCCTGCGACGTCGCCCACGTTGTCACCCACGTTGTCGGCGATGGTTGCCGGGTTACGCGGGTCGTCTTCCGGAATGCCGGCTTCGACCTTCCCGACCAAATCGGCACCGACATCGGCCGCTTTCGTGTAGATACCGCCACCTACGCGGGCAAAGAGCGCTTGCGTCGAGGCCCCCATGCCGAAGGTCAGCATGGTCGTCGTGATAATCGTCAGTTTGTGCGTCGCGTTCATCGCATCAGCCGGAATACAGAGGTTCAGCAAGAGATACCAAAACGATATGTCCAGCAGTCCCAATCCGACCACCACCAAACCCATCACAGCCCCGCTTCGGAACGCCACTTGCAGACCGCTGTTCAAGGAACTGCGGGCCGCATTCGCCGTACGCGCGGAGGCATACGTTGCCGTCTTCATACCCAAAAAACCGGCCAATCCAGAGAAGAATCCTCCTGTCAGAAAAGCTATCGGAACCCATTCGTTCTGAACCCCGAAGCCATACGCCATAATAGAGAAGAGAACCACTAAAGCAAGGAACACAGAAGCGACCACTTTGTACTGTTGCTTCAAATAGGACATCGCCCCTTTTCGCACGTGCAAAGCGATTTGCGCCATCAACGCCGTTCCTTCACTTTCTTTCATCATCTGCCTGAAGAAATACCAGGCAAAAACCAGGGCCAATACGGAGGCCACCGGAACAATCCAAAAAATCGGTGTAATCATAGCAGTGAGATCATTTTAAATTTCACATCGGTGGTAAATATAATAAAAATAAGAACATTAGGATAGATTTTTGCAAACAATCACATTCTATATTGAAAAAAAACAGCATCTTTGCGTCCGGATAAATAAAAACAAGTTTCAGACCGATGACGACACAGACGAACCATCCGATTTACAAACTGGGACTGGCTTTGAGCGGCGGCGGAGCCAAAGGATTTGCGCACATCGGGGTATTCAAACTCTTGGAAGAATGCCGATTGAAACCGGATATCATCGCCGGGACAAGCGTCGGCGCATTAATGGGCGCACTATTTGCAGACGGCTACACAGCCAATGAAATCAAAGAGCTTTTCACCGGTCGCGAGTTTTCCGAGTTTGCCCAGCTTCAAATCCCCAAATCGGGCTTGTTTGACAGCAAACGTTTCCGCTATTTCCTCAGACGCCATCTACGGGCGAAGAACATAGAAGAACTACAAATTCCGTTGGTTGTCATCGCGACCGATTTAGACCACGGCGAAAGCCACGAATTCCGTAACGGTCCCATTGTCGAAGCGGTCACAGCCTCATGCAGCATCCCGATTATCTTCAGTCCGGTCACCATCAACGGTGTTCACTACGTGGACGGCGGTCTTTTCCACAATTTCCCGGTTTCCATCATTCGGGAAGAATGCGAACGTATCATCGGTGTGAATGTCAGTCCAATGGTTCCGCAGAAATACAAACAAACGCTGTTCCACATCGCCGAACGGTCGTATCATTATATGTTCCGCGCCAACACGCTGGAAGACCGTGAAATGTGTGATGTGCTGATTGAAGCGGAAGAGTTCGGGAAATATAAGACATTCGACCTCGAAAACGTTGACCAAATTGCCCGTATCGGATATGCTGCGGCCGTCCGGGCGTTTGAGAAACTCATCCAAGAAAATAAAGACGCCCAGTGGGTCCGAACGCTCAAAGAAGCACGCGACAGGGCACTTAATCCATAAAACATTATAACAGCCCAACATGGAACAGAACAATAAAATGGTCATTTACCAAGTATTCCCCCGCTGGTTTGGAAACCGGCAAAGCCAATTGATAAAGAATGGAGACAAAGAGACAAACGGCGTCGGCAAGTTCTCCGATTTCACGCCGGAGGCATTAGCCAAAATCAAAGAATTAGGTGCAACGCACATCTGGTACACCGGCATCATCGAACATGCAACCTGCACCGACTATTCCGCTTACGGCATCCGGAAAGACCATCCGACCGTAGTCAAGGGGAAAGCCGGTTCGCCATACGCCATCAAAGATTATTACGACGTCGACCCGGATTTGGCAGACAACGTCCCCGAACGGATGCACGAGTTCGAAGCTTTAGTCAAACGGACGCACGAGGCCGGCCTGCAAGTAATCATCGATTTCGTCCCGAACCATGTAGCCCGCCAATATGAATCGGATGTCAAGCCTCCTTATGAAAAAGATTTAGGCCAGGCAGACAACACAACTCTCTCTTTCGATCCCAACAACAATTTCTATTATCTGCCCGGGGATGCACTACACTTGTCATTTGAAACGCAAACAGACGAAAACGCATACCACGAGTTTCCTGCCAAAGTAACGGGAAACGACTGTTTCACCGCATATCCGGGACAAAATGATTGGTATGAAACCGTCAAGCTCAATTATGGCGTCGACTATCTGAACGGCCGGAGCCGCCACTTCAACCCCATCCCCGACACATGGAAAAAGATGCTGGAAATCCTGCTCTTCTGGGCAGACAAAGATATCGACGGATTCCGTTGCGACATGGCCGAAATGGTTCCGGTTGAGTTTTGGAATTGGGTAATTCCGAAGGTGAAAAGAGAACGTAAGGTTTGTTTCATTGCCGAAGTCTACAATCCAGCCGAATACCGCAGCTACCTGCATACGGGTCACTTCGATTACCTCTATGACAAAGTCGGGCTTTACGACACACTGCGCGCCGTCATGCGTGGCGAGGCTCCTGCCTGCCGCATTACAGGTTGCTGGCAAGCGCTCGAAGGCATCCAACACAATATGTTGAACTTCCTTGAGAATCACGACGAGCAACGTATCGCTTCCGCTTTCTTTGCTGGCAGTCCCGAACCGGGTATCCCGGGCATGTTGGTTTCCACTTTGATGCACACCAACCCCGTCATGATTTACAGCGGGCAGGAACTGGGCGAACCCGGTATGGACGAAGAGGGATTCAGCGGACGCGACGGGCGGACGACGATTTTCGACTACTGGAGCCTTGAGAGCCTGCGTAACTGGAGCAACAACGGGACGTTTGATGGAGCCAGATTAACGGACGGACAACGCCAGCTGCGTTCACGTTACCAACAAATCCTGACCATCGCACAGACAGAACCGGCCGTAGTGAAAGGGATGTTCTATGATTTGACCTATGCCAATCTGGACAATCCGCACTTTAATGCACACCGGCACTATGTCTTCCTGCGCAAACATGAAAACGACGTTCTGTTAGTAGTCGCCAATTTCAGCGAAACGACGCAAACCGTACGCATTCGCATTCCGGACGAAGTATTCAACGCATTGGGTTTTGCAGACAACCAAGCTGCCCGCCTGACCGACCTGCTGACCGGCAAACAAAGTATCAGCACGTTGACCTCCGCATGTCCGTTCCAACTCTCCCTACCCGCATATTCAGGGCGCGTAATAAAATTCGACTACGCACCATTTTAATCGTTCCTTTGGGAATAACCCCAAAAAGCCCGGAGGTAAATCAAAATATCTTCGGGCTTTTTTATCCCCTTATCCTCCTTATCCCTTCCTTATAAATTGCACTTTATAAAAATTCCTACCCGCTGTAAAATAGAAAGCATGTGGAAAAGGGAAAAAGATATTTGACATATCAAATTAGTTTTCATACTTTTGTAAAAACATAAACTTGTATTTTGAAATGAAAGCAACAGCCGCACTGGAGAATCTTTGGCTCTATCTGCAGTCATTGCCTACAAGCAATAAAAAATGGCTGGCAGAAAAATTAATCGACGACCTCAAAGTAAAAGAGGATACCGAGTATATTACAAAGGAAGAGCTTCTGACAATGATTGACGCAGGACTGAAAGACGTGAAAACAGGTAAAGGAAAACCTGCAAGAAAGTTGTTGGAGGAGTTGCGTGATGGATTATAAAATTATTGCACGAAAAACCTTTATTAAAGGAATTAAACAATTAAGCAAACGTTACGCATCTATTACAGATGACTACGAACGTTTGCTTAACAAGCTGGAAAATACGCCACAACTCGGAACCTCACTTGGAGGAGGTTTACGCAAAATCCGCATGCCTATCACATCCAAAGGACGAGGCAAAAGCGGCGGAGTACGAGTTATCACTTTTACAGTCATTATTTCAGTAAACGAAGCTGAAATCAATCTGATTGCCATTTACGATAAAGCCGACCGGTGTAGTATCAGCAAGGAAGAAATTGAAATCTTACTTGAAAAGAATGGATTGAAATAAGCATACAACAATAAATATAAGACACAACACCCCCACACTGCAAAAAATAATTGTCAATTGTCAATTGTCAATTATCAATTGTTTTATACTTTTGTCCCATAATTCAATTTAAACGAAAAATAATGAGTGCACAAACTCCTTTCTTGGTTTTCTCGGGGACCAATTCCCGGTATCTTGCAGAGAAAATTTGCAACAATTTAGGTTGTCCGCTGGGACGAATGAATATCCAACATTTCGCAGATGGTGAATTTTCTGTCTCGTATGAAGAATCCATTCGCGGACGTGACGTGTTTTTAGTGCAATCCACATTCCCCAATGCGGATAATCTGATGGAGCTGCTCCTGATGATTGATGCAGCTAAACGGGCATCTGCCCATTCCATCATCGCTGTCATCCCCTACTTCGGTTGGGCCCGTCAAGACCGGAAAGACAAGCCGCGTGTTGCCATCGGCGCCAAACTGATTGCGGACATGCTGAGTGCAGCAGGTATCAATCGGTTGATTACAATGGATTTGCATGCCGACCAGATTCAAGGATTCTTCAATGTGCCGGTAGACCATTTGTATGCTTCGAGTGTATTTTTGGAGTACATCAAAAACGAATTGCCTTTAGACAACCTGTGTATCGCAACGCCGGACGTGGGTGGAACCAAACGTGCAAGCAGCTATTCCAAGTATTTGGGCTTGCCAATGGTGATTTGTCATAAGAGCCGTTTGCGTGCCAACGAAGTGGCCGAGATGCGTATCATCGGTGACGTCAAAGGGTTGGATGTCTTGCTGGTAGACGACATGGTCGACACGGCGGGAACCATCACGAAAGCAGCCAACCTGATGATGGAAAACGGGGCCAAATCCGTACGCGCCATCGCCAGCCACGCCGTCATGTCAGACCCGGCTTCTACGCGCGTAGACCAGTCAGCCCTGTCGGAGATGATTTTCACCGATTCGATTCCTTACTCAAAGAAGTGCCAGAAGGTGAAAGTGCTTTCAGTAGCAAGTATGTTTGCCGAAGCAATCCGTCGGGTATGCAGCGGCGAGTCGATTAGTTCATTGTATGTAATTTAAGGAACTCTTTTTCATACATTATATATAAGAGAAGGCGGATGATACGGTTTCGTATCATCCGCCTTCTCTTTTCACACATCAAAAGGCATTACTTTTTCGTTCTGTATTTCTCTATTTCCGGAAGATACTTTTTTATATCGTTAATGCGGGTCGCGTCGCTGGGGTGCGTACTCATAAACTCGGGGACAGAACCGGAACTTCCGGCCGACATCTTTTGCCAAAAAGTAACGGCCACTTCCGGATTATAACCGGCCATCGCCATAAAAACCAGTCCCATGTAATCGGCTTCCGACTCATGTTTGCGAGAGAATGGCAACATCACGCCGTATTGTGCCCCTAAACCATAGACCGCATTGCCAACCCGCTGGATGGCTGTCGATTTATCACTCAAGGCCTGCCCTAAAATCGCCGCACCATACTGAGCCATCAGTTGCTGGCTCATGCGCTCGTTACTGTGTTTGGCAACGGCGTGTGCCACTTCATGCCCAATGACGACCGCCAAATCGTCGTCCGACTCAACCAATTGCATCAGTCCTTCATACACAACGATTTTGCCCCCCGGCATACAAAAGGCGTTGACCTGATTGTCTTTCAACAGATTAAACTCCCATGAAAAATTCTTGATTTCACTTTCCAAGCCGTTGTTCCGCAAATACTGTTCAGTTGCGGCTGCGATCTTCTTGCCTACCCTCGTCACCATCGCCGCACCATCTTTGGAGGAAGATTTGGTTGCCGTTTTCATGTAATCCGAATACTGGGTCAAGCTGGCCGACAACACTTCTTGGTCAGAAACAAGTAAAACCTGTTTGCGTCCCGTCAGAGGAACGCTTCCGCAACTGCTTAGCAACAATGCCAATAGAACACTTAAAACTGTAATCTTTTTCATCTCTGATTTTTCTTTTTTTCTTTTATCTGGTTACAAAATTAGAATTTCTATCGTTGAAAACGTTTTTCCGCCTCCCTATTTTTTTGTTTCATAAAAAATACAGACCTTTGCAAATATATTAGAAAAATAACGTAGAAGCGTTTCGATATTATCCTATCTTGGAATCTGGACAATTTCATTGCTTGGGATAATCAAAGAATGACTCTACGCTTGTGTTCGTTGTATAGTATTCCTTTTGTGAGGTAATTTGTATATGACACCAAGCGTGGGGTCATCATTTCCACCAAGCAAGGGCAGTCCAGAGCCTCAAGATAGTGGGAATCCGATGGCTCTCACGCTTCGTTTTTTATAAACACCTTCCACTGAGGGCACGGAAGGAGAAAAAATTAAACTCTATGAATAAATATGAGGAGCTATACTGTAAAATATATGGATGGTATAGTGATTTGCATTGTGCAAAAAATAAAACAGAAAAAGAACGTATAAAAAAATCAGTCCGTTCTTATATGAAAAATATCGATTCTGATTTATACATTGAATTTAATGAAGGAGCTGCAAGTGGACTATTACAAGGAAATTTTTTCGATTCCGATATGGAAAATATTTTACGCATACTAAAAAACAAAATTAATCATGAATCTAATTGTTAATGTTATGGAAAGAGCATATTACTATTCAATTGTATTTTTAATTATATTATCATCTTGTTCTTCTGGAAAGGAAAAGTCAGACAGAGATAAAGAGAATTTACATGACGAGGTATGTTTAACCATCACGCAAGAATATATCAGAGAGAATCTGATAGGAACAGAAATAACAAAATATAACAGATATGGAAAATACCTTTATAAAAAAAGCAAAAGTATATTATTCGATAATTGGGAGAATGAAACATACTCTTATGATGCAAAAGGGAGATTACAAATAGAAAAAAAAGACAATTACATATTTGTATCGGATAGCGGTAGAATAAACTATCCCAAATACAAGAAATACGAATATGGGAGATCTGGTAATAGCATACTCAAAGAATATACAAATTCTGAAGCCAATCTAACATCAATTTCATATATAAAGGAGACTGATTTGGAAATACAAACCACAAGGATTGAACATAAATTTGATCTTACAAAGCAACGATATTACAATGACACGACAATCTTCAAATCTTTCTATGTAAATTATTGGGATAAAAATATTAAGAAAACAAAAGAAATAAAGGGTAAACGAGTCCTCGAAACTTTATATAAATATGAGAATGGAAATTGTATCCAATCACATAAAAAAGATAAGATTGTATATACAGATACAATCTTAGTATACCAATATACCAATTTTCAAGATAAAGATAACAAAACTCCTACATATATATATCAACAAATAAACACAAACATCGTAGAAGAATACAAATATGATGAATTCGGAAATATCATTCATTACATTAAACATGATAAAACTGCAAATGAAATAGAAGAGGAGTATTATGAATATATATATGATTCGCATGGAAATTGGATTGAAAAGCATGTATATGATACACTTCATGAGCCTATCAGGTACAGTAAAAGAGTAATAGAATATTATCCCAAAGACCCAACTACAGGAAGCATAGATTATAGTTGGGAACAAATAGATTCACCTTGTTTAAAACAATATCAATATGAAAGTATTAGAGAACAAAAAAAGGATTTTTACTTTCGAGATGATTTTGTGTTTAAACAATTCTATGCTACAATGAATCAAGAACATTCCCAATATCGTATCGTAGGGAAACCAAAAATCATATATAAACAAGACAGCATATATCATGTCAATTTCAATGCGATTTCTCCTTATGGAGGATTGAATGAAAATTATACCGTTCAAATCACTCTGCACATCGACACTGATACTTATGATTTCAATGTGATAAAAGGATTCTTCTTATAAGAATATTGAAACATCATTATAACAATATATAAACGAGTTTCATAATTTGTTTTTACACTTCATCCTTTCGATGTGGAAGTCTATCATTTATCAGGTTATTTAGTACTTCACAAAAGCAACACGACGGAGGTGACAGAGTACCTTGCAAAAGGGATTTACCTCGTCGTCATCCTTGACTTGGACGGACGAAAGATTTACAAAGTTTCCGCTCATTAACCCCATTTGATGAGGGGTGTGTCAAAAAGGTATCTTGCCATTCCGAGCTTGGCACACCCCTCATTTCTTTTTATGTATCTCCAAGCACGTTTCTTTTCCCTTCGCCAAAATCCGCTTTCCCGGTATCTAAATAAACTTACCCGGCAGGGAACCTGCTCCAACTACATGTATGGTTGTAAATGAAAGAACCGTGATTTCCAACACGCAAAAAATATCCATTTCCGCATATTTATTCAACAAAAACCCTTACATTTGCAGCCGTATTGAATAAATATACAAACATGAACAGTAAAAAAGAACGGCTGGAGACAATATGCCGCATCATACAAACCAAAAAAACAGGGAATCAGGAAGAATTGCTGAAGGAATTGGAAAACAGCGGATTCCGGATTACCCAAGCGACCCTTTCACGCGATATCAAGCAATTGAAAATCGTGAAGGTACATGATGAAAGCGGGAACTATGTCTATCGTCTGCCTGATTATCCGACTTTCACACAACCGGCCAAACCGGTTTCGGGACATCCGAACATCGAATTTTCGGGTAATCTGGCCGTCATCAAGACACGGCCGGGATATGCCATGGGGATTGCGTCAGACATAGACACACATGCTTCACACGAAATTTTGGGGACTATCGCCGGTGACGATACCATCCTCATCATTCCGCGCGAAGGCATCAGCCGGGACAAAATAGTCAAAGCTTTAGCACATTTCATATAATACATTATTTATATAAGGGATAAAAGAAAAGCATACAGATATCAAGAAGCAATGGAACAAGAAAAGAAGATCGACGTCATGATTGCCGAAGCCTGCCACGAGGAATACGTGGATATGATCCTTGAAACCATCGAGGCGGCAGCCAAAGTACGCGGAACCGGCATTGCCAAGCGAACGCACGAATATGTCGCCCAGAAAATGAAAGAGGGGAAAGCGGTTATCGCGTTGGAAGGTAACCGGTTTGCAGGTTTCAGCTACATCGAATCATGGGGAAATAAACAATATGTCACCACATCGGGACTGATTGTCCATCCCGATTATCGTGGATTGGGTATTGCCAAGCGCATCAAGGAAATGACATTCCAACTGGCACGTATGCGCTGGCCGCATGCCAAGATATTCAGCTTGACATCGGGGGCTGCAGTGATGAAGATGAACACGGAACTGGGGTACGTGCCGGTCACCTTTGCCGACCTGACGGACGACGAGGCTTTCTGGCGTGGTTGCGAGGGGTGCGTGAACCACGATATCCTCGAGCGGACCAACCGGCGTTACTGTATCTGCACCGGTATGCTTTACGACCCGGAAGACCCGCACCGCGCAGAACGCGAAAAGCAAAAACAAACGGAAGCCCATTCATGACATAATGAAGAATATACAAATTATTAACACAATATCGCAATGAAGAAAAAAGTAGTAGTCGCATTTAGCGGCGGCTTAGATACATCTTTCACCGTCATGTATCTGGCCAAAGAAAAAG
>CALUTX010000101.1 GCA_944323815.1 uncultured Parabacteroides sp.
CTTCTCAACCGTATGTTCTTTGTCGCCCGGATTAATCCGTTCCGGCGAATAACCGACAAAAAAATCACGATTAAAACCCAACCCGGATATCTTCTCCAGAATCGGTACGCACTCTTCTTCCGTAATACCCGGGCAAACGGTCGACTCATAAATAACAGTGTCACCCGTTTGCAACACTTTCCCTACCGTTGCACTGGCGGCATAAAGCGGCGTCAGATCCGGACTATGATGCAAATCTACCGGCGTCGGAACGGCCACAATATAATAATTGCACGAGCAAAGCACCTCTGTTTCTGCGGTACAAAACAACCCGATTTCTTCCCCTTCCGGTACATGCGAAAGCAGCACCGATTGCAATTGCTCGTCCGAAACTTCTTGCGTCACGTCCCGACCCGCCTGCAAAGCCTCTATCCGTTCCTGCTTCACGTCAAACCCGACAACTGGATAACGCGTCGCAAACAAACGTGCCAACGGCAACCCGACATATCCCAAACCGATAACGGCAAGTCTTATCTTTTCCATTTGAACCATGCTACATTTTCATCTGCTTATATTATACACCTTCATGTATTTACGCCCGGCATTTATGTCGACCAAAAGCTGGTCTAACGCCATACACAAATCGTTCTTCTGCTCCAGCAAAACATCCAATTTCTTTTGGCACTTTATCCGATGTTCGGACGTGGCTTCCGGACGATCGAGCTCCTGCCGCATGTGATAAATCTTTAAAATAAGAGTCGATAAACGGTCGACTGCCCATGCCGGAGTTTCGGTATTAATCGTTGCGCCGGGAAGTAACTTTACATGTTTATATTGGTCAAAAAAGAAGCTGTCTATCAGCTCCACCAAGTCTGTCCGGTCTTGATTCGACTTGTCTATCCTGCGTATAATCGCAACTACTTCAACCGGATCAATGGCCGGATTTCGAATCATATCCTCCAAATGCCACAGCACTGCATCAATCCAATTTTTCAGATAAAGGTAAAACTCCATACTCTTCACCTCATATGGATTATGCACCGTCGCATCCACCCTATCAGTTGCGTGATATGCTTTCGTCGCCTGCTCAAATACCAAACAACACTTCGCGCTGAAACTCATACACTTCAAATTCACATTACTACTTCCGTGCAAACTTACGGAAAAACTTTGGTTTTTAAGTTGGAAGAATAAAGATTGTTATAAAAATCGTATCTTTGCAGTCGAAATAAACAAATACAGGTAAACGGGCGAATGAGAAAGGGTGTGAAGTATATAAAGTGGTTTCTGCCGATGCTTTTCATCGCATATTATGGCAGCATATCACTTTTCACACACGTACACGTGGAATATGGAACCACGATTGTACATGCACATCCTTTCAAGACAAATGCAGACGGAACGAGTCATCATCATGCTTCTTTGGCTGAGATTCAGTTGTTCCACATGCTTTCGTCCATTCATGTAATGGACGGTGCCGTTCATCCGTTATGTATACAATTCTATTCTTTTTGCCTCACAGAAATTACCGAACCGGTTGTTCGTTCAGCCCACATTGCCGCGGTTGAAGGGGTAAGGTATTTGCGTGCGCCTCCGGTTGTTTGATTATTCAGGAATGAGCGTGTATCTTTTTTATTACTAATCAAACAACCTTTTTATTAAGCAATGAATAAGTTCGTTTTACTTATACTATGCTTATGCTGTGCTTTTACGCACGCATGGGCAGAGGGGGACGATCGTGTTTCCCTCAATCCTTCCGATGCCAATCTGGTCGGGCATGTGGTAGACAAGAAGACCGGAGAACATTTGGCGTTTATCACTCTCTATTTGCACGGGACAACGATCGGCACAACTACCGACGACACGGGACATTATTATCTGAAAAATCTTCCGGAGGGAGACTATACCTTGGTGATGAAATCGATTGGCTACAAAACCATCGAGAAACAAGTGAAACTGAAGCGAGGACAGACGCTGGAAATCAACTTCGAGGCAGAAGAAGATGCGGTTTCGCTGGATGGCGTGGTGGTATCGGCCAACCGAAACGAGACAACACGGCGTTTGGCTCCTTCGCTGGTCAATGTGTTGGATTCGAAAATGTTTGAAACGGCACATGCTACCTCTTTGGCTGACGGTTTGAACTTCCAGCCGGGTGTACGGGTAGAGAACAATTGCCAGAACTGCGGTTTCCAGCAGGTGCGGATCAACGGCTTGGAGGGACCGTATACCCAAATATTGATGGACAGCCGGCCTATTTTCAGCGCCCTGACCGGCGTGTACGGGTTGGAACAGATCCCGGCAAACATGATTGAGCGGGTCGAAGTG
The DNA here is from genome assembly GCA_944323815.1 of uncultured Parabacteroides sp. Taxonomy (GTDB): domain Bacteria; phylum Bacteroidota; class Bacteroidia; order Bacteroidales; family Tannerellaceae; genus Parabacteroides. The sequence goes on from CALUTX010000101.1 coordinate 2,305, forward strand.
ATGCGAGGAGGAGGTTCCGCCTTGTTCGGCTCGTCTGCCATCGCAGGGACAATCAACATTATCACAAAGGAACCGATGCGGAACTCGGCGCAGATTGCCCACTCGCTGACGATGGTGGGCGGTGACCGCCCAGATAACAACACCACCTTGAACGCTTCGCTGGTGACGGACGACCATAAAGCGGGTATCTATATCTTCGGGCAGGGGCGCCACCGTGCTTCGTATGATCATGACGGCGACGGGTTTTCGGAGCTTGGGAAGCTGGAAGCAAAAACGTTGGGTTTCCGCTCCTATCTGAAGACCAGCGACTACTCGAAGCTGACATTCGAATATCACAACATCAGCGAGTTCCGACGCGGAGGTAATCTGATGGATCTACCACCGCACGAAACAGATATTACAGAGCAAACCGACCATCAGATTAACGGCGGAGGGTTGAAGTTCGACCTCTTTTCGAAGGATTATCATCACCGCCTGAATGTCTATACGTCGGCGCAACACACGAAACGGCAAAGCTATTACGGTGCGGGACACGACCCGAACGCCTACGGGAATACGACAGACATGACCTTTATCGGCGGGGCGCAATATTCCTATGACTGGGATAAGTGCCTTTTCATGCCGGCCACATTCACCGGTGGAGCAGAGTATAACTATGACGACTTGCAGGACGAAATGTTAGGGTATGACCGTACAATTGCACAGACCGTCCACATCGGGAGCGTTTTCGCCCAAAACGAGTGGAAGAACGACAAGTGGAGCTTTTTGTTGGGAGCCCGCTTGGACAAGCACAACTTGATTGATAACCTGATATTCAGCCCGCGCGCCAATATCCGCTTCAATCCGACCAGCGACATCAACCTGCGCGCCTCCTATTCCAGCGGTTTCCGCGCCCCACAGGCGTTCGATGAGGATTTGCATATTACCGCCGTCGGCGGCGACGTATCGATTATCCGCCTTTCGCCCAACCTGACAGAAGAAAAATCGCAGAGCGTAAGTGCCTCCGTCGATTTCTACCACCGTTTCGGGCCGGTACAGGTGAACTTCCTGTTGGAAGGGTTCTATACGGACTTGCGGAATGTTTTCGTGCTGGAAGAGATGGGTCGCGATGAGAATAACAACCTGATAATGGAGCGTCGGAACGGAAAAGGCGCCCGTGTGATGGGAATCAATCTGGAAGGAAAGATGGCTTACGCTTGGATGCAGATACAGGCCGGAGCCACCTTGCAACGCAGCCGTTACAAGGAACCGGAGCAATGGAGCGAAAACCCGAACATCGCGCCTCAAAAGAAGATGTTCCGCTCGCCGGACGTATATGGTTATTTTACTTCCACCTTTACGCCGGTGAAACGCTTCACCGCGTCCTTGACAGGAACCTACACCGGAAGTATGCTCGTGCAACATCTGGCAGGTTATATCCCTGAAGACCGCGAGGTGGAAACGAAAGATTTCTTCGACATGCACATCAAGCTGGCGTATGATTTCCCCATCTTCAAGTCCGTCACATTACAAGTGAATGCCGGCGTACAAAACATCTTCGATTCCTATCAAGACGACTTCGACCAAGGAGCCAACCGCGACGCCGGGTATATTTACGGTCCCTCCTTGCCACGCAGTTATTTTGTGGGATGTAAGATTAGTTATTGATGGCGGAGAAATACGATGCCGCACCTTATTGTAAAAAAGGTTGATTCAAAAAAGAGTCAACCTTTTTTACAATAACACATTTCCCTCCGCCTAAACGAATTTCCCCTCCGGGAAAATTGTCTTACCCGTTTTTTGTTCGCCCGGTTTAGCATTCTATGGGGTTTTGTGTACTTTTGCATCCAAAAAATATCGTTGCATGAAACATTCATTCCGTTTCTTATGGAACGTGCTGCTTTGTTTGTGTTCGCTTGTTATGGCACATGCCGAAGATGGGAGCGACCGGATGGAAAATCTCATCTATTCTCCGCGTTATTTTGGCCCGAACGCCTTCCCGATGCCCACGTTGAGAGATGGCCTGGTCAGCCAGTGGTATGAAGCCGAACTGCGGGGGGAATATCATGCCTATACAGGCGACAAAACATGGGACTTGCGCGGCAGGCTCTTGCTTCCGTTTTTTCGCGGACGGGCGGGCGTCGAAATCGACTGGTGTTTCAAAGAAAAGTATAAGATGACACCCGAAACGCGCGATGAACGTTTTGCGGCCGGAACGGAAGGCGGGAAAAAATACAGCGGGGATGTCGTCGTCAGCTCTTTTTTCCAACTGCTTAAGAGTAAGAAGTGGGCGGACATCGTTATCTGCGCCAACATCAAAACGGCCAGCGGCGGACGTCTGTGCGACGCACGTTTCACCGACGCTGCCGCCTATTGGTTCGATGTCAATGCTGGACGGAACCTATGGGAAAGAAAAGACGGGCAGGCTGCCATTCGTATGCAGGCGTTGGCAGGTTTTTACTGCTGGATGACCAACAGCCAACGGCACCGTCAGAACGATGCCTTCTCTTACGGCATCGGCTTGACAGGGACTTACAAGCGGTTCGTGCTTTCTTCCCAATTAATCGGCATTCGGGGGTATGAAGACAACGGCGACCGGCCGATACACTGGCTCAACCGCTTGACGTATGAATACAAGAAAAACGTGATTTACTTCCGGTACACGCATGGGATGAGGGACAATTTATACGAGACCTATTCGTTAGGGTATATCCGTCGATTCTAAAAAAATTCCCCCGAAGGGAAATAAAAACGGGTCGGCAACCGATTGAAATCCATTGCCGACCCGTTTTTATTCGCTGCCGTCTCGTTTCGCTATTCCACGTTATAGCCTGTAATCAAGACCCGGCCTTTCTCTCCCCGCGTATCTTCGTCTTTCCAAGAGATTTGCACTTCTTTTTCCTCTCCCGGCAACAGTGCGAAGTAGTTGTCCGAATAGATCGCCGGCAGGATTTGTATGCCGTCTTGCTCACCTACCAGGTTCAACCGAATCATCAGTGCGGGCGTATCGGAAGGATTCTTTACAGAAACTTTCGACTGCCATCTCCCGTCAGCCACCTTCGCAACCTCCACTGTCGATTGCAGAGCCACCTTCGGCAACTGGCGCAAGTCTTGATAATTGTTCTCCTCCAAACTCCGGTGATAGAAGTTGTCGGAAACAACCTTGCCGTTCTCCGTCAGCGTCATCTTGATGAAGTGGACTTTGGAGAGCGATGCGGGGAAGGAGAGCTTGATACACTTCTCCGTCGTGTCTTCGTTGCTGTCGACCGTCGCCGTCTTTTCCCAAGCGACCGAAGCGTCCATGTTCAACACCTGCACTTTCGCTTCCAATCCTTTGTGCGTACCCGCGCTGTAATTCACCACTTCCACCTCATCCGTTGCCGGGTTCCATTGGATATGCAACGGCTCGGATGCCTTCTTGATGGCGAAATAGGCAGCTGTCGGCTCGAAGTAATAATCATAGGTCTGCCAAACCATCGACGGCCAGCAGGAGTGACTCATCCACATCAGCAGTCCCTGCCGCTTCGGGCTGCGCGACTCGAAGAGGCTGCGATGCCCGTCGTAATTGACCCACTGTGCCAACTCGGCAAACTCCTTCGCGCTCTGCGGTTCACCATAGCCCTTGGCGATAATCTCATTAAAGGAGGTGCAACCTTGTGCGCCTTCGCGTGTATAATCGTGCATACCCCACTGATGGTCTTGCGGCCAGATGCCTTCAGGCGAGAAGGTACGGAGCATACTCTCGTAGGTCATCACATTCGGCATCCCGCGTTCGCTGTGGAACTTGTCGTTACCCGTCTTCAGTGTGAAGTACTCTTTGGCAGGAAGCATCCGGTACGGCCCGTGCCCACTCACCACATCGTCTGCCGAGCTGGAGATGTAATGAATGTCGGAATGCTCTTCCTTGACGATGCGACGCAACGCCTGGTCGATCTGCTCCGGCGGGTAACCTTCGTTCCGCCCGCAGTAGAGGGCGATGGAGGCATGGCTACGGATGCGCTTCACGTAGTCTTCCGCATTGGCAATGAACATCTCCGGATAGTACGGGTCAGGACCGTCGGCAGGGTTCGCCAGCCAGAAATCTTGCCAAATCATGATGCCGTGCCGGTCGCAGGCGTCGTATAGCTCCTCGTCGCCAATCATGCCGACCCAGTTGCGCATCATCGTGAAGTTCATGTCCGCATGATAAGCGACCGCGATGTCATACTCGCGTCCCCGATAGTTCAGGTTCGACTCACTGAAGCCCCAGTTACCACCGCGCCCGATGAAGCGGCGCCCGTTGATATACATATTTAATATATGATTGTCCTCGTTGAAGGTCATCTGCCGGATACCGACCTTGAAGTCTTTCGCATCTGATACTTGCTCACCCACCTTGAAGGTAAAGTTAGCGTCATACAGGTTAGGTGCGCCGTATCCCTTCGGCCACCAAAGGCGCGGGTTCTCCATCTTCAGTTGCGGGAAATCTTTCGCGTCGAAGACAACCGCCTTCTCCTCACCAGCTGCCAGCTTAACCGGTTGTTGGAAGGTGATTTCTCCAACCCGTCCTTCCAATATTCCCTTCACCGGAGCCGCATCATGATTCTTTACAATCACCTCAGCCGTCAAGGTAGCCGAAGTCGTGTCCGGCAAGGGCAAGACCGATTTGACCAACGGGTCAGCCACCGTCACCTTGCCTGTCGAGGTCAGGAACACATCATTCCAGATGCCGATATTGCGGCCGCGCATTGTCGGGATCCAGTCCCAGCCGATAGTGGCGTGGAAGGTCGGGTTGTCTGCCCCCAAGATACCGCCGTTGAAGTCCGTGCTCTGCCGGTTTTTCTCCTTGATGGCACCAATATGGTTGTTACGGATAATCTCGACTGCCAACACATTCTTACCCGGAACAACGACATCCGTCACATCAAACTTGCCACGCATGAAAGCGCCCTCGATGCGTCCCAGTTTCTTTCCGTTCAAGAAGACATTCGCCTTCCAGTTGATGCCGTCAAAGTTCAGGAACAAACGCTCCTGCTTGAAGCCTTCCGGCACGTCGAACTCATTCCGGTACCAGAAGTTGGACCAGAAGAAGGATTCGGAAATATGCAACTGATTATCGGCATAATTGGGGTCAGCTACGGCACCAATGTTCTTATAGCTGGTCAATACCGTACCCGGCACGGTCGCCACAATCCAATACTTGGGTTTGAAGCTGGGTTGCGAGATACTTTCGCCCGAAGCCGTCACCTCAGATGCCCGTTGTAACCGCCAGTTCCCGCCCGAAAGAGTAAGTCGTCCGTCTGTTGCGGCAGGTTGAGCTGTGGGCAAGGCAACCAGTCCACCTTTTCCCATCACCTCCAGTTCGCTCAAGATATAACGTCCGCCGTCGGCCGACTGTTGCATACAAAGACGCACGTAACGTGCCTGCTGCTTGCCGACATTGATTTCATCTGTCAACGCATCACCGCCGGGCAACGCTTGGATGTCTTTCCACTCGCGTGCGTCATCCGAGATTTGGATTTTCCCTTTGACTGCTTTGTTCAACCAATGTAAGACCACTTTGTCGAACTCCGCCTGACTGCCTAAGTCAACATACAGCCATTCGTCCCCGCCTGTCGCGCTCATCCACGCACTGTTGAAGAACTGCGAAGGCTTCATCTCGACCAGCTCGCCTTTGTCCCGGAAATTCGCTTCCGTAAAGACCCAGCTGTGTGCCCCCGGCATCTTCAGTAAGACGCGAAACATGCCATACTCTGCCTCTTTATCGAAAGCTATCGTCTCTTTCAGCTTACGCACCGGCATCTCGGTCTGTTCCGTCTGCTTGTTCGGGTCTGTCACCGGCACGCGATACGAAACCGCCTGTCCCGGCAAACCTTTTCCGCTCAAGCGTCCCAGTTCTGTCCATGCCTGCCCGTCGTTAGAGCCTTGACAAACAATCTCATATCCTTTCGTCGCTAATTTGTCGTCATAAACCACTGTCCCGACCAGTTCCAACTGGTCAACCGCCTTCCGGTAGTTCGCCAACGTGAATTGGAAATAGGTATCTGCCCCCATAAAGGTATTGCGCGAATAAGGGCCTTCATCAATCATCCATTCCCGCTCGCGGCGCGGGACATCACCTTCCGGCGTCGAAAGGTTCAGATACTGCGGTTGCTGCTCAGCGATTCGTCCGTCGGTCGCCAGTTGCGCCACCAGATTATAATCATGGCTGGACGAAGCAAAAGCCGCGCGCAACAGCGCAATGTTCCGATACGTCAAATAATCCGGAGCCAAAGAAGGGGAGAAATCCTCTTTCGGACTACCCGGATACTGCCCGATGCCACGCGTATAATAGTCCGACCGCTCGGCTACCTGCCCGGTCGGCGACATATTTCCGCCGCATCCCCAAAGCAACAGGGAGGTCATAGCCATCCCGCAAAGGGCAAGAATACGGGTGTTCTTTTTTTGTTCATGAAACATCTTCATTTTTATCTATATACTTTTACTTATTTATGCCTTTCGAGTAACAGACAAAAATACAACTTTCCTTTTAAAATGCTACCTATTTTAAAACAAAAAGGGAGCGGCATATAAATACCGTCCCTTATTCAATTCCTATCGGATGGGAACCAATCGCTAATTGGCAGAAACAGCCTGCTCGTCGACCGAAACAATTTCGATTTCGAATATCAAGGTCGAATAAGCCGGAATATCATCTGTTTCCAATGACCCGTAAGCCAATGATTGCGGAATCCACACTTCATACTTGTCCCCTTCCTTCATGTATTGCAAGGCAATCGTCCAGCCTGCAATCGGGTCTGAATATCCGGTCGGATTATAAGTACTATTATAATTTGCATAGGTCGCACTTACGGCAAATTTCTTAGGCGCTCCATCCTCGATTAACCGCTGATCAAACACCGTTCCATCCGTCAAATATCCTTTATAATAGGCTTGAAGCCGCGTATTATAATAAATTTGTTTCCCATTGCCTTCCTTCAGCAATTTGGCAAACACATATCCGCCATCTCCCGCCGGCGAGACCCAACGTTTATACACATCCGGTTCGTTTGCTTTCGCCTGAAAAGCAATATCTTGCTCTGCCCGGTACGCTTCCCGTTCCGCCTCCTCCAAATTGTTCTCGTCATCCTTGCAAGAACTGACGAGCAACAAACACATCATCATCCATACAACATGCAAGCAATTCTTCATCCTTTTCACTCCATTATTTTCTTCAACAAATTCTTCATACTTACCTTTTCCGCAATGATGTCATACAATTTATCGATGCTGACGCGCTCCTGCTCCATCGTGTCGCGGAAACGAATCGTCACGCAGTTGTCTTTCAACGTGTCGTGGTCTACCGTCACGCAATAAGGCGTACCAATCGCATCCTGACGACGATACCGCTTACCAATCGAGTCTTTCTCGTCATACTGGCAACGGAAGTCGAGGCGGAACATCCGCATAATCTCTTCCGCCTTCTCAGGCAACCCGTCTTTCTTGACCAAGGGCAACACCGCCAACTTAACCGGTGCCAACGCTGCCGGCAGCTTCAAGACGACGCGCGATTCGCCATT
>CALUTX010000102.1 GCA_944323815.1 uncultured Parabacteroides sp.
GGCGCCTACAACTATTACTGTATACATAGTAATAAGTTTTATATGTGTTACTTATAAAAAAACTTTCTGCTTTTTTTTTGCGTCACAAAATTACAATCTCTCGTCTAATAAAGAAATATTTCCATAATATATTTTGGCTCTTCCTTTATTAAATATCGCTAACGTCGGTTGTCGTTTATTCCACATACAGAACCAATCCTTTCAGGTATTCTCCTTCCGGGTGATAAATATTGATTGGATGGTCAGCCGGTTGTGTCAGTTGATGCAGAATCCGTACGTTTCGTCCTGCTTGGGCGGCCGCACTGAACACGGCGAGGCGGAAGTTCTCTTTGCTGACCACCTGTGAGCAAGAGAAAGTAAACAGGATTCCGCCTGGCTGGATTTTCTCGAAAGCCACTGCGTTGAGTTTGCGATAGCCTTGCAGCGCGTTGCGCAACACATTTTTGTGTTTTGCAAAAGCCGGCGGATCTAAGATGATGAGATTGTAATTATGTCCCATCTGTTCCAGATATTTAAAGGCATCTTCGGCAAATGCTTCGTGGCGCGGGTCGTCGGGGAAGTTGAGTTGTACGTTTTTATTCGTCAGACTGATTGCTTTGGCTGAACTGTCGACGGAATGGACCAGTTTAGCGCCGCCCCGCATTGCGTAGAAAGAGAAGCCGCCTGTGTAACAGAACATATTCAATACGGAACGTCCTTTGGCGTAATGTTCCAGTAACGAGCGATTTTCCCGTTGGTCGACAAAAAAGCCGGTCTTTTGTCCCTTTTGCCAGTCTACATAAAATTTTAACCCGTTTTCCATCGCGATGTTGTCAGCGTCTTTACCGAGCAAATAACCGTCTTCACTATCTAGATTGGCTTTATAAGGCAAGGTCGTTTCTGATTTGTAATAAATATTTTGCAGCGAGTCACCTAATACATTCTTCAGAGCTTCCGCAATATGATGTCGTGTATAGTGCATCCCGACGGAATGTGCTTGCATGACTGCCGTACGGGCGTATATGTCGATGACTAAACCTGGCAGGTTGTCTCCTTCGCCGTGTACAAGCCGATAGGTGTTATTGTTTGCCGTATTTACAAGTCTTAAAGCCTGTCGTAATTCATAGGCGGTTTGGATCCGTTTTTCCCAAAAGGCGGTATCAATGGAGGTCGGTTGAAACGAGAGGATACGGACGGCAATACTACCAATCTGATAATGACCGACTCCTAAAAAACGACCGTTGGCTCCATATACTTCCACTACATCGCCTTCTTCCGGTTTCCCCTCGACAGACTGGATGGCACCAGAAAAGACCCACGGGTGGAAACGCAACAAGGATTCTTCTTTTTTGGGCTTGAGAAATACTTTATGCTCTGTCATTGATATGATTTTTTAATTGATTGTAAATTTGCAGGCAAGCCCAAGCATCGAGGGCTGCATATTTCTTTTGGGCGTCACTGAGCACATCCGCTTCCCAGTTGGTCAGGCGTTGCCCTTTCGATATTTTTTTGTGAAACAAAATCGCATATATTTTTTGCAAACTGGCTTCTTCGATGCCAAATTGTTTGACATAAGCTTGCAAATCCAGAAAATTGGCCGGTTTGATTTCTTTTCGTTTCCGCATGGCTCCAAAGTCGTCACGTAATGACAACCCGATTTTCAGAATATTCGCATTGGTCAGAAAGGCTTCCAAAGATTCCGGTATGTCAATGCGGTTCAAGCGGAACAAAAAACAGGTGTCATGAGTCGATATTTGCATAAGCGAGATTTTGTAATGTTGCCCTTTCTTGAAACTGGGACGTGTTTCCGTATCAAATCCCACCATGGGAAATCCCGACAGGTAACGCACGGCTTTCTCTGCTTCTTTCAGTGTGTCAATGACAAAAATTCGTCCTGTATACTCTTCTAAAGGGAGCAAAGCAATGTCCTCTTTGGTGATGGAGTGTAGATAGGATTGTGTCATGCTTCTTCTTCCTCTTGATTCGTTTCCCCAAAATCGTCGTCCCCGTATCGCACGGCGTGAAGTGCTTTGAGCGCATTTAATGCTTGTTGTCCCCAATATTCACGAAAGTTGCGGCTGCATGAAGCGACGGCTTCGCGCATGAGCGTTTCGTTCTCCTGGCGGAACAAGAAAATGAAATTTCCAGTGTCTTGATAGACGTCGGCCAAGTTTTCAGAGATAAACGCTGCAATCGGCGTGTCGCTGTAAGGCATGTCTGGGTGGAATGTTTCCAGATACGTATCTTTTTCCCCTAATAACCGGGCAATTCGGTTACGGACTGTTTCATACATTTCTTCTGTCACGAATTGTTCTGTATCGCTTTCTTCCTCATCTTCTATTTGGGGGAGGAGTGCTGCTTTCAGATACAACAAGGGCAACAGTTTGGTCGCTTTGTCCACGAAGTCGAAAACGCCTTTTTCGCCGGCCTTTTCGACGAAAGAACAAAACTCTAACGCGACGGTTACAAATTCGATTGTGTCGCGTGCGTATATCGGATTACTTTCTTCCATCTTACTCTTTTTGTGCTTATATCCGTACGGGATAATCTTTTTAAGTCACAAAATTAGGGAAAATCTATCGAAAAATATCGAAAGTGCATAGATTAATGCGAATAATAAAAGTTCCATGCAGGTGAAAACCTACTTATTTTCCTGCATGAAACTTTTAATGAGAGAACAAATCTATAATGCGATGATTTTGTCGGGAGTGAGTCCCGTGGCTTTTGTGATGATTTCAAAAGAAACACCTAATTCTTTAAGGGCTTTGGCGTTTTTTAGCCGTTCTTCTTCACTTCCTTTTTTGCGACCTTCTTCACGTCCTTCCTTGATTCCCTCTCTACGTCCCTCTTCACGTCCTTCTTTTTTCCCTTGTTTCCAGCCGCCGTTGTAGAGGGTTCGTTCTACGCTTACGCCATCCCAGAATTTTTCGTAACCGCGTAATTGTGCATCCGAAAAAGCCGATTCTTCGATTACGTTCAATGCCTTGTTTACTTCCGGGTCGTCCAGCATTTCAATCGGGGCATGTTTCGTCTTTTCGTCGATTTCTGTCAGATAGCGCAACCATAAAACCGCCATCTTTTTATCGCCCATCTTTTGCGGCTTGAATTTGGGCAGTTCGATGAAAACCAATTGCAGCCCTTCTATTACGCGGTCGGAATGTTCAACGTGCAACATTTTGAAAACGTGATAGAAATTGGAATCTTCGCGCATGAAAATGTCATTGACCAGGCAGAGCGAATAGACCGGGTGCAACAAATCGTATGTTTCGCCTTTACCCAGTTGGCGGACATAAGCTTTCGAAGCATTGAACAACACTCGTTGTTCAAACTCGGGAGACCAGACCATCTGCATCTCCACGATGAAGCATCGCCCCCGGTTATCCCGGCATTGCACATCGACGATGCTGTTCTTTTTCAAAGGATTTTCGGGAACCAGTTCGGCGGGTAAATATTCAATTTCCTCTATGAGGTCGCCCTCATCCAAAGGCAAAAGCGCATTGAGGAAACTTTTTACGAGGTCCGGATGTTCGCCAAAAACCTTTTTGAATGTCAAATCTGCTTTAGGATCTAAATATTTCATAGTTAGTTACATTAAAAAATCAAGTACAAAAATAAAGATTTATTTTCGATTGGGAAGGATTGTTTTTCTATTTTTCTTGACCGTTCCGTCGGAATCTTATACATTTGCCACAAAGTAGTAAATTCAATCTAACATTTTAAATAAAGAAAAAATAAATGGAAAGTACACGTCGTTCATTTTTGAAGAAGATGACAGTTGCCGGTATCGGTACGGCAGGCTTGGCGCTGAGTGGAAATGCCGCCGCAGCTGCAACCGAAATGCCCGCCGGGAAAAAGAAGAAACCTGCCGGGAAAGATGATGGCAAACTGCGTTTTGGTTTCATCGGCACGGGCTCTCGTTGCCATGAACATATTAATAATGTATTGTCGATTCCGGGAAACAAGATTGTTGCCATTTGCGACATTCAGGCTGGACCGATTCAGCGGACATTGGACCACATTGCCAAGTTCAACGTGCCGGCACCGAAGGTTTACACGGGAAGCGAGCATGAGTTTGAGAAGATGTTGAACAATGAAGAGTTCGACTGTGTGATTATTGCCAGCCCTTGGGAATGGCACGTGCCGATGTCGGTTGCCGCCATGAAAGCCGGTGTTCCCTATGTAGGCGTGGAGGTTTCGGCAGCGAATACGCTGGAAGAATGCTGGGACTTGGTCAATGTATCGGAAGCGACAGGCAGTCACCTGAACATCATGGAGAATGTTTGCTATCGGCGCGACTGCATGGCCGCGTTGAACATGGTGCGTCAAGGTTTGTTCGGCGAACTTTTGCATGCGACTTGTGGCTATGAACATGACCTGCGTGACGTCAAATTCAATGACGGAAAGAATTATACCTATCAGAAGGGAGGTGAATTACGCATGGGTAAAGATGCCTTTGCAGAGGCGCAATGGCGCACGAACCACTCCGTTCACCGCAACGGCGATGTCTATCCGACGCACGGCATCGGTCCGGTTGCCAACTGTCTGGATATTAATCGCGGAAACCGTTTCCTTTCGTTGTCGGCAATGGCGACGCAATCGCGCGGTCTGCATAAATTCATTGTCGATAATGGCGGCGAGAACCATCCGCTGGCAAAGGTGCGCTTCAATTTGGGTGACATCGTGACCTCCATGATTAAGTGTGCAAACGGGCAGACGGTGATTGTGACGCATGACACCAATTCGCCCCGTCCTTATTCATTGGGTTTCCGGATTCAAGGAACGGAAGGCTTGTGGATGAACGATGGCGACCATGTGTATGTCCAGAACCAGTCGAAACCGCATCGTTGGGACGACTCGGAAACATGGTTCAAGAAGTATGACCACGTGCTTTGGTCGAAGCATGAAGCCGAAGCTTCGCAGGCTGGACACGGCGGTATGGACTATGTGATGATGTTTGACCTGATCAACGCTATCCACAATAAGAAGCCGGCGCCGATGGATTGTTATGACGCTGCGGCTTGGAGTGCTATTTCGGCCTTGTCCGAGATGTCAATTGCCCGGGGCGGCGCATTGGTCGATTTCCCCGATTTTACACGAGGAAAATGGATTAACCGTCAGCCGGCATTTGCCTTGTCGGAGTAAGTTAAGATGGATATTTTATTGATTGTAGTAGGGAGCATCTGCCTGTTGATCGGACTGGCGGGATGCTTCCTGCCTGTTTTACCGGGGCCGCCGGTCTCGTATGCCGGTTTGTTGCTTTTGCACTTCACAGACCGGGTTCAGTTCACTGTTTCCGAATTGATTGGATGGGCTGGGTTGGTGACAATCATTCAGATATTGGATTACGTGACCCCGATTTTGGGTACCAAATATAGCGGAGGTGGCAAATGGGGTAACTGGGGATGCGCCATTGGGACGGTACTCGGAATTGTCATTTTTCCGCCTTGGGGCGTGCTGCTCGGCCCTTTTGTCGGCGCGTTCGTTGGCGAATTGCTCGGTGGGAAACCTTCGGCCGAAGCCTTTAAGGCCGGTTTGGGAGCCTTCATCGGCTTCTTGTTCAGTGTGGTAATCAAGGTGGCGCTTTGCGGGTATTTCATATATTGTTTCGTGGCAGCGCTATTCGGTTAATAAAGAATGTATATGAAGAAAATAAATTGGTTTGTTTGCTTTTGGCTGATAGGAATATTTACGCTTCAAAGCCAAAATCTGGCATTGCATATAGACGGAAAAGACAATAACGTGCGTACGGGAATCGGCTTCCTGCAAGCTCCGTGGACACTGGAAGCATGGATAAAGGGTGACGATACGTCGTGGAAAGAGACGGAAGTGATATTCGGGGGTGGAGAATATAGCACTTTTAGCCAAGCCGACAATTATCCGTTGGTTGTCAAAGAGGGTAAATTGTATAGCATGCAAGCGCGTCTGGGGTCAGACCACTGGTTGGATGACAAATGGCATCACGTGGCATTGGTCTGTGACGAACGGAGGATGGCTTTATACGTGGATGGCGTTTTGGAAGCCAGCCGGGATACGGCGGTCACCATCATACCGGGAGCCATTGGCGTGAGCGAGACGAGCGAATCGGTTTTTGGCGGATTCATGGACGAGGTGCGGGTTTGGAAAACCGCTTTGTCCGAAGAAACAATCCGGCAGTGGAAAAATTGTCCGTTGGCGCATACGCATGCCGCGTATGACCATTTGGTCGCTTACTACAATTTTGATGCCGGCATAGACGATACGGCCCTGAATTGGGTGGGAAGTGGCTATCACTCGTATCATTTGCGTAATGGGAGAGTGGATTATACTGGAAAGGCCCCGTTGGCGCATACCGTCGCCAATGATAATGAGCAATTTGTCGATTATCAAGGCAAGCAACGGTTATTTAACGCCCGTTCTATCGAAAGCGAGTGGGACGTGGAGCAAGGAGGCCGGGACGCGCAAATCATGAAACTTCGTATCATCACGCAGGGAAAAGCACAGCCGTTGAAGTTGGAACATTTGATGTTGGATTTGTCTGGGACGGAACGGCTGGCCGATATTGCAGCAATTCATGTCTATTACACTGGTCAGACTGCACGAAGCAAGCGGCGCGAGCTGTTGGCGACTGCTACCGCCCAATCCGAGATTTCAATCGTTTTGCCCGCAGAAAAGCAGATGTTGATGGCTGAAGGAGCGAATTATATTTTAGTGACGGCCGACCTGAAAGACAATGCCCGGATGGGAAATAAGATTCGCATCCGAGTAGCGGATTTTACCCTGATCGGAAACCGAATTACCCCGGAGGAAAAAGAACCTTCCGTCTTTCAATACGTGACTGCCAACTCCCGGACTCATCCGGATGTGTTTCGGGTTTTGCAATGGAACATTTGGCACGGCGGACGCCACGTGCCGTTGGAAGGACGTCGTCGGATTATTGAGTTGTTGAAAGCCTCCCAAGCGGATATTATAACGATGCAGGAGGGATACGGGTTCCAAGAGGAAATCGCCTCCGCTTTGGGCTATCAATTGCAAACGCCTTCTCCCACAGACAATTTATGTCTGTTTAGCCGCTATCCTCTGGAGAAGCAGCCAACAAGCAGTAGCTTTTGTTCCAATCCCGCCATCGTTCGGGTGGATGCAAAGCGTTCGCTATTGGTGGATGCCTGCTGGGTGCGGTATGCCGACAATCCGGATTATACAGGCTCGTTTGCCGATGTGTGTCACGATCCGGCCGTTTGGGTGGCGGAAGATTCGACCCTCTCAATGGTCGATACGCAAAAGATGCTGGAACTTGATTTGGCTCCCGTTTTGAAACGGCAAGAGATGCCGGTTATCTTGGGAGGCGACTTTAATTCGTGCAGCCATTTGGATTGGACGCAAAAGACAGCACATCTGCACGGTGGGCATGGTCCGGTGGCGTTCCCGACATCCCGTTTTTTAGCAGAACGCGGATATAAAGACAGTTTCCGGGAAGTTCATCCGGATGAATTGGCGCGTCCGGAGGGAACCTTTGCGGGCATATACGGACAGTTGGATTTCAGTCGCATTGATTTTATCTATTATAAAGGAAATAAGCAGATTCGGGCTGTTCAGTCGAAAATTATCCAAACAAGTCCTGAAATAGATGATATCTGGGCTTCCGATCATTCGGCCGTAATGACTACTTTTGTGTGGAAATAAATAAAAGTAATATAGGATGAATACGCAGATAAATCCGGCACCGATGACGGTCATTTTCAATTATAACAATATCTTTTTCAGTTTTTTCTATGATGACGAAAGCGGATGCATCCACCGTTCGCACGAGTATGCGATGAATTACGTCTATTCGGGCGAGATGTTGCTCGATAACGGCAAAGAGCAGATTCATGTCGGGAAAGGGGAGTGCGTTTTCATTCCGCGCGACCATCATATCACGATGTATAAAAAGACCTGCGACGGCGAGCGTTATTGCGGCATCTTCTTGAGTTTTACCCGTAAGTTCCTGCGTGAAATGTACGGGAAACTGGAGCTGCCGAAAATGGCTGCCGATACGCCTAAAATCGAACAGGCACTCCGACTCCCGAAGACGGCGGAAATAACCAGCCTGTTCGCCTCAATGACGCCCTATTTCGATCCGAACGTGAAGCCGCAAGACGATTTCATGCATCTGAAATTGCAGGAGGGGTTGTTGGCTTTGCTACACATCGACAATCGTTTCGTGCCGACACTTTTCGATTTCAATGAGGCATGGAAAATCGACATTCTGGAGTTTATGAATGCCAACTACATGTATGAGTTTTCACTCGAAGAATTGGCGCATTATACGGGACGCAGTTTGGCTACCTTCAAGCGCGACTTTAAGAAGTTGAGCGACCTAACACCTGAAAAATGGTTGATTCGCAAACGGCTGGAAGTTGCTTATCAATTAATGAAAGAGGGCGGAAAGCGCATATCGGATGTCTATGCGGAGGTCGGATTTAAGAATCCGTCGCATTTCTCGACCGCATTTAAACGGCAATACGGCGTGCCGCCGACGGCCGTGTATGCATGAGGCTGTGGAGTGAGCTTTTCGGTAAGATTCTTTGAGCTTCACAGAAATATAAAGTAGCCGGGAAGGTATTACTTTTGCCTGTGAAAATAAGCATAAAAACAAAATAAACGAAAAGCGATGAGACCGTATATTATTTGCCACATGATGGCTTCTATCGATGGAAGAATCGATTGCGAGATGACCGAGCATATTGGGGGAAATGAATATTATGATGCGTTGGCACAACTGAATTGCGATTCGAATTTGTCCGGACGGGTCACGATGCAGATGCACTATGCCTTGTCGGAACCGTTTGTCGCAACGGATGACACGCCCATCAATCACGTTGCTTTTTATAAGGCTGTCGATTCGACGCAAGGATATAACATAGCGTTGGATTCGAAGGGGCGTTTGCGTTGGTCCGACACAACTCCCGATGAACAACCGTTGTTGGTGATTACCAGCGAAAAGGCACCGAATGCCTATCTTGAAACCTTGCGCAAGCAACAGATTTCGTGGATTGCCGTCGGAAAAGAGGAGGTCGATTTGGAGCGTGCTGTTGAGATGCTGAATGAACAATTTGGCGTGAAACGCTTGGCGGTTGTCGGCGGCGGGCACATCAACGGCGCATTCTTGAAAGCCGGACTACTCGACGAGGTGAGTGTGGTCGTAGGCGCCGGCATCGACGGTCGGAAAGGCATGACGGCGGTGTTCGATGGCATTGACGACCCGTCGTTCCCGACTACAACGTTGAAATTGACCAGTGTAGAGCGGATTGGCGAACAGTCGGTTTGGATGCGCTATGCGTTTCATACCGCACAAGCATGGGATAAGATTTTCCCGCAGAGCGACAAGGTGAATCACAGCAAAGTAACGTTCCACAACCGGTATGGAATCACGTTGGTTGCCGATTTGTATGTGCCCAAGCAGGCGGAAGGGAAAATGGCGGCGATTGCCATCAGCGGACCGTTTGGCGCGGTAAAGGAACAGGCTGCGGGCTTGTATGCCCAGACGCTGGCGGAACGCGGTTTTCTGACAATCGCTTTTGACCCCTCTTATACGGGCGAGAGCAGCAGTGAGCCGCGCTATGTGGCTTCGCCGGACATCAATACGGAAGACTTCTGTGCTGCAGTCGATTATCTTTCCACCCGCGCGGATGTCGACCCCGAACGGATAGGTATTCTGGGCATTTGCGGTTGGGGCGGAATGGCGCTCAACGCGGCGGCTATCGACACGCGCATCAAGGCGACCGTTACCTCGACCTTGTACGTTATGAGCCTCGTGTCGGCCTACGGCTATTTTGTTTCTTTTGATGTCGATTCCCTTTTTTTTTTTTTTTTTTTGTT
>CALUTX010000103.1 GCA_944323815.1 uncultured Parabacteroides sp.
CCCCGTGATTTCTCCTTCCAAATCCAAATCTCCGTTTTCATTTAGCATCTGCAAGCGAGTCTGCCGAGTATAAATATCCTTCAGCGCCTCTGTAAAACTCTGCGCAAGCGGCGGATAAACCAAAGGTGCCTGATTCGGAAAATCTTTAATCGAAATAGACTTGATTTTGGTATAATCAATCGATGCTCCATTAAACTTGTAAGAAATCGTACAAGCGGTCACAAGCACTCCAACCAAACAAAAAAGTCCTATTTTTATTTTGTTCCACATATTATTCCAAATTATACTCTTTGATTTTTCTATATAACGTGCGTTCAGATATTTTCAAATCGGCTGCCGCATTTTTCCGGCGACCGTTATGTTTTTCCAACGCCTTACGAATCATCTCTTTTTCCACTTCCTCCAGCGACATCGTCTCCTCTTCCACGTCTACGGCTTCTTGAATGGGCGAAGGCGAATGTACGGCAGGTATCGGATGCGGATAGCTTTCGGCAGGCTCTGTTACATTAATCGGCATCTTCCCGCCCATAATGTCATGTACCAATTTTTTCAAATCAGTCACATCTTTCTTCAAGTCAAAAAGGACTTGATACAAAATCTCCCGTTCATTATTGAATACTTTCTGTTCCGAATCTGACTTGACCAATACGGGGTATTTCTCTATATTGATGTCCGGCAAATAAAACTGCAACGTAGCCGCTGTAATATCCCGGCTTTCTTCAATGACGGAAATACGTTCTGTCACATTCTTCAATTCACGCACATTGCCCGGCCAGCGATAAGACAGCAACATCTGACGCGCATCCTCTTCCAAGTGTACAGCCGGCATCCGATATTTTTCCGCGCAATCACTTGCAAACTTGCGGAACAACAATATAATGTCTTCTCCCCGTTCACGCAAAGGAGGAACCTGAATAGGGACCGTACTTAAGCGATAAAACAGGTCTTCCCGGAATTTTCCTTCAGATACGGCCTGTGTTAAATTTACGTTTGTAGCAGCCACTATGCGAACATTCGTTTTCTGCACCTTAGACGAGCCGACCCGAATAAATTCACCCGTCTCTAACACACGCAGCAAACGCGCTTGCGTCGGAATAGGCAGTTCGCCCACCTCATCCAAGAAAATCGTCCCACCGTCTGCCACTTCAAAATACCCCTTCCGGTCAGACAACGCCCCCGTGAAAGAGCCTTTTTCATGTCCAAACAATTCTGAATCAATTGTTCCTTCCGGAATGGCACCGCAGTTTACAGCAATATATTGTCCGTGTTTGCGTGGACTGTTCTGATGTATAATTTGAGGGAATGTTTCTTTTCCGACGCCGCTTTCTCCTGTTATCAGGACAGACAAATCTGTCGAAGCGACTTGCAAAGCGACATCTATCGCCCGATTCAATCCGGCATTATTTCCTATAATCCCAAAACGTTGCTTCACTTGTTGCACATCCACTTTTGCCATATTTCTTTTCTCCCTGTAATTATTTCAGTATTGACTGTCAAAATTACAAATCTTCCATCAAACTACCACACGCATAAGCAGAATCTATGTTCCTTTGTTATTTTTTTGCACCATACGTTTGCCGATACAAATACAGAGCCAAATCCTTGTCATCCGGAATCGTACAGATTGTTTCAGGCAAAATCGGATCCCCTATATAAATATCTACTGTACGCCCCTTTTTATTGAAAACTTCCGCCGGAATGCGGAACGTACGGATGCGCCAACTGATACGTGCCAGCCAATAAAAGAAATTCGTGTTCAGAAAATCAAAATAGACGGGATAAATCGGTACCCCTGCCTTGCGTATCAGGCGAATCACACTATGCGTCCATGGCAAATCCTGGATTTTCTTTGTTTCCTTATTATACATGGAGATTGCACCTGCCGGGAAAAATCCCATCGGATGCCCTTCCCGCAAATGTTGTAAAGAAAGACGAACGCCATTTATATTTTTCATGTTGGCTCCCTGGTTCGTAGAATCCGGCACGACGGATATAAAATTGTCTTCCATCGCCCCGACATGCGTCAGCACGCCATTGACCATCACTTTAAAATCCGGACGCCGAGAAGCAAAAATATCAATCAGCATGATGCCGTCGAGAGAGCCAATCGGATGATTGGAAACCGTCACAAACGCCCCTTCCGGCAAATGATCCAAAACTTCTGCATGATGCAACTTGTATTTGACATCAATCAAAGGGTCTTTCAACAAAGCAGAGGTAAACGCGGCTCCCCGCAAATGGCAATTACGGGCATGAGCCTCATTGACCTTGTCGATACTGAGCCACTTTATCAAGCACTTCCCTATAAAAGCACCCACACGGCTCTTAAAAAAAGGAACAAGTTTCTGCAAGTCTTGTATATCAACGACGCTCTTCTTCATTTCTCTCTTTCTTTACGAACAAAAAGAGGCACACATTTTTTCATGTTTCCGCAAAGCAATCAGCAACACGGTATTCAACACCAGAATCTCATACAAAAAATAGAGCCAGACTTCTCCTACCAAGACAACAACAAACATCACCATCGTACGCCCGTTGAACGTCAAGAAGTCAATCAAGTGCATCAACTCTTTACTCTGCTTCCGGAAACGCATCCGAATATCCTGCGGAATATCATCCCCATAGCGAGCATGCAAACAGGCCAACATCCGCTGCAAAGAAGGAGTTGCTTTCACCTGCAAAAGGGTATATCCCCGATATAAGAAGTAGAAAAATTTGTTGATGCCATATTTCATCTCCTTGTGCCGGGCACGTACCTGCTCCAATGACTGAAACTCCGCTCCCTTATCTTTACTGATAAAATACAGATGAAGTGTTTTGTAATAATCCGTAATATTCGCCTGCATCAAATGCGACATACCGGAAAGAACCGCCAAGACAAAAAACCAATGGGTCCCGTACTCGTGAGACAGACGGAGCGCAAACGCGACATAGATACAGGCAAACCAAATATCCCCGGCAAACCCGTCCAATATGCGGCCAATTGCCGACTTAATACCCGTCAGGCGCGCCAACTGTCCGTCCACACAATCCAAGATATTCGCACAGACCAACAGCAGAATACCGTAAAGATTATACACCCAATTATCCTGATAAAAAAAGAATCCGACAGAGGCCCCCACAAAAATCGACAACACGGTTATCATATTGGGCGTAATGCCGGTTCCTCTCAACATACGGGCAATACGAAAACCTATCGGGCGATAAAAGATGCGGTCTAACCAGTTCTCCGTCTCTATCGACTTCAACGACGCTTCGTATTCCTTATCCAATTCACTCATTTGCTTTCCTTATTTATATGAATAACCACCGTCCACGACGATGACCTCCCCATTCAAATAACTGTTTTCAATCAACATTTTATAGACCTCCGCCAACTCGCTTGGCTCACAAAAACGGCCCAACGATACCTTCCGCTCGATATTCTGACGGATTTCGGCCGGCTTCGTCTTCTGCCACTCGGTATCCACGAACCCGGGCGCAACGGCATTCACCCGCACCTCGTAGGGCACCAAAAACTTCACCAGATTCTTCACCAACGCATGTACCGCGCTCTTCGTTACGCCGTACACCAACGAAACGGAATGCGGCTCTATCCCCATCAACGAACCGGTGAAAACAACGCTCCCGCCTCGTTCAATCCGTTCCACAATCCGTTGCAAGAGAAAGACCGGAAAATGAACGTTGGCAAAGAACACCCGCTCCCAATCGGCTAACTGCAACTGTTCAAACGGCTCCCGGCAGGTCAGTCCCGCATTCAGCACGACGGCACGCAACCGAATCCCGTTAGCATCCAAATAATCGCCAATCCTGTCAATCGACTCTTTCACCGATACATCGGCCTGCAATACATCTGCTTTCACGCCATACGATTGCTGCAATCCCTGCGCCGTCCGCTCGGCGCCCGCTGTGTCCGACGCATAGGTCAGCACCACGTTATATCCCGCGCCCGCCAGACACTCGGCAACCGCTTTGCCTATGCCTTTCGTTCCACCGGTTATCAAAGCCCACTTTTCCATTGCCCGCCGTTATTTTTCTCCGAAACCTTTGACCGATTCCGGCTTGGACTGCCGTTGCGACTGCAACGTTGCTTCATACGAATCGTGAATCGTCTTCTTCAAACTTGACGACGACACGCCTGTCCCGTAAGGGAAATAGAAGACTTGGACACCCAAATCCTTCAGGTAGTCATACTTTCCGTACCAGTCGTCACCCACCACAAAAGCGTCGATATTCAGCTTCTTAACGATTTCCGTATGGTCCAACGTGTGCTGCGGGATGACGATGTCCGGCGTCTTCAACGCCTCGATAATCTGCAAACGTTCCGTGAAAGGAATAATCGGCTTTGCCTTATAAGAAGAAACCAGCTCGTCCGTACTGACCCCTACAATCAGGATATCCGCCAGACTGCGGGCATAGTTAATCATCCGAAGATGGTTATAATGGAACATATCGAACGTCCCCGATGTATATACAATCGTTTTGTCTTTAAACATAATTACGCTACATACTTCTGTTTGAAGTCGCAAATGTAAGTAAAATCACCGGAATAAAAGCAACTTTTAGTGGTTTTGGTTTCCTGAATCGTTTTCCATCCTTTCCTCACGTCACCTGCGCAGCGTTGTTCAAGTTGCATGAGCCGCGTTACTCATATCGCGTGAGCAACGTTACTCATGCCACCTGAGCAACACCTTTACTCCGCCTTGACGTTCTCCGCCGGGTTCTCGTTCGCCACGCGCCAACTTTGGAACGTTACGGTCGCCACCGTAATCAGCGCAACGACCAGAAACGCCACAGCCAGTACCCACCCGTACATCGGCGTGCGATAAGCGAAGTTCTCCAGCCAGCGGCTGACGCCGTACCATGCCACCGGTGCACCCAGCGCGAAGCAGATTAATAAGATATAAAGGTAGCCGCGATTGAACATCAAAAGGATTTCCCCCGTGGTAGAACCAAATACCTTCCGGATAGCAATTTCTTTCCGCCGGTAACCGCTCTCGAACACCACCAACCCGAAGACGCCGACGATGGAAATCAGAATCGCCACGATACTGAAGAGCGTAATCAGGTAACCCATCTTCAACTCCTGCTCGTAGGTCTGCTGTAACACCTCGTCGAAGAAACGGACGTTGAAGGGATACTCCGCGTCGAACTTCTCCAGTGACTTCCGGACGTGTTCCATCCCGGCGTGCAGGTCGCTGCCCGCCTTGAATTTGACGTAAAGCTGGCCGTAATACTTCTTCTCGCTGCTCGTGTCCCAACGTTGGTACTTTCCCCAGATATAAAAAGCCATCGGCGAAACCGCCTGCCGGAAGGAAGCGAACTTGACGTCGGGCATGAAGCCGATTATCTCGTCATCACCAATCTTGTCGCCCAGCTTCATGTCGAACTGCGCCTTCGCCGTTTCGTTGAAAACATAGCAGCCATTCTCTTTCAAATCGTCTTCCTGTCGGAAGCCACGCCCTTCGGAGACCTGAATACCCATCACGTCGAGAAAGTTCCAATCGACCGGCAGGCACTGGTAATTAATCGACTCGTCGCGGAAATTGCGTCCCCAGCCCATATACTGGTCTCCGCTCGAAAGCAGGAACTCCGAATAGGTCACACCGGAGACGCTTGCCGACTTCATCAACTCATTGGTAAGAGCCTCTCGGTCATCATTTATTTTCTGATTCAGATTGGAGACAATCAGCTCGTCGCGGTCATAGCCGAGCGGTGCGCTCTGCATAAAATGGTTCTGCAAGTACATGAACAAGGCCCCGATAATCAGCGCGAACGAAGCGACATACTGAATGCCGACCAGCACGTTGCGCATCCGCTTGCCCGTCGGCGAAAGCCCGAAGTTTCCCTTCAGCACCATCGCGGGCTGGAACGAAGTCATGTAGAATGCCGGGTACAGTCCCGCCAACAATCCGACCCCGACAGCAATCGCACCGGTCAGCAGAATCACGTCCAACTGTCCGGCAAACGACACCTCCGCGTCGATAAGCGAGACAATCGGCGTCCGCTTTACCACATACAGCAGATAGAGCGAGACAAGATATGCTACCAGACTGATGCCGACCGCCTCGGCACACAACGCCATGCGCAGCATCCCGTTCGTGCTGCCCAGCACCTTCTGCGTGTTGATGCTCCGGAGGCGCATCGGTGCGAGCGACGTGCTGAAGTTGGTGAAATTGATGCCGGCAATCACAAGAATGACAATGGCGATGGAGGAAAGCACCAGAAGCGTCTGGCGGTTGGCTTTCGGCAAAGTATCGAAAATGATGTTATTCTGGAAATGTAACTCCGGCAGCGAAGTCAGGATGTAATCCAACCCGTCCTGACCACTCCAAATATTTGAAAGCGCTTTATTCACCTCCTCATTCTTCTTGAAGTTTTCCATTATCAACTCTTTATTGGACACATCGTCCAACCGGACAAAGAAAAGATAATTAAAGTTACCCCAATCATTATAATCCTGTTTCTCCGGCAACGGGACATAAACTACATTGCTGAGTGTTGAGTTACGTGGAAAATCATGATAAACCCCTTTGACCGTCACAGCCTTTCCCGACTGGTCAATCAACTGCTGCCCGATTGCCGACTCGTTCCCAAAGAACTTCCGGGCAAGGCTTTCCGGCAAAATACAACTGTTCGGCTCCATTAAAGCCTTGTCGTCCCCCTCAAGCATCTTGAAGTCGAACACTTGCATGATTTCAGGAGAAGCAAACCACCACTTCTCCATGAAATTCACCCTTTCCTCGTTACGCTTCACCGAAAAGAAGTAATCTTGCATAAAACAGGAAACGATACACCCTGCCTTGATATGCGGAGACGATTCAGTAAAAATTCGCGCAAGGGGACGGGCTATTACCGCCTGTTGTCCTGTACTATTTCCAAGGTCAAACCGGAAAATCCGCTCCGCCTTCGGCTGACAACTGTCAAACCGGTTGTCATAACTCACCTGCATCATGATTAACATGAATGCCACAAAAGCCACACTCAGTCCCAATACATTCAGTACAGTCGCCAACTTGAAACGCCGCACCACGCTCATAAAATTCCGTACAATCGTATTCATATCTTTAGTTGCTTATTTTATTCGCTTTTTCTCTTATTAAAGAGCAAGAACCGTGCCAAACAATTTAACAAACAGAAAACCAACCAGATAGCATTTCAACACTAAACAAAAAGTGTCAAAAAATTAGACAGTAGTGTCCAATTTTTTGACACTCTACGAATTTATTTCAAACAGTTTTCCCTTGATGTTAAAAAAGATTTCCCGGAAGGTAAACAAAAACCAACCCGGAAGTAAACAGAAATAGCCCTAATGTATTTCATCTATTCATCAAAGTTTCATTTTGAAATAAAACAAGATAAAATCATTACAAATTGATATATTTTTAGTCGTTTTTTATTCATTTATAAACACATCCTTACAAAAGAGTCAAAAAGAGTAGTTTCAAACGCCCAAACAATTATATCATTTTGAAACAATATTGTATATTTGCAGAACATTTTGACAGAATAAACAATATTACACAAACATAAAGTCAACAAACAATGAAAAAAGAAAGCCATTTGAATTACAAACAAGGATTATACGACCCAGCTAACGAGCACGATGCTTGCGGCGTAGGATTGGTCGTAAATATTCATGGTAGTAAGTCACATGACATCATCGAATCTGCCCTTAAAGTGTTGGAAAACATGCGGCATCGCGGTGCGGAAGGTGCAGATAACAAAACAGGTGATGGTGCCGGCATTTTGTTGCAAATTCCACATGAATTTATCCTCCTGCAAGGTATCCCCGTGCCCGAAAAGGGTAAATATGGTACCGGATTGGTCTTCTTGCCCAAAGATGAGGCACAACATTCCGACATCTTGAGCATCATGATCGAGGAAATTGAGAAAGAGGGGCTAACTTTGATGCACCTGCGCAAAGTGCCTGTCAACACAGAGATTTTAGGGAAGACGGCGCAGGAAACAGAACCGGACATCAAACAGCTATTCATCACCGGATGCGACGACCAGCAGACATTGGAGCTGAAACTGTATATCGTCCGCAAACGGATTGAAAAGCGGGTGGCAACCTCCAACGTTCCCGACAAAAAAGACTTTTATATCGTCTCGCTCTCGACACGAAGCATTGTGTATAAAGGGATGTTGGAGTCCATGCAACTCCGCCACTATTTCCCTGATTTGACCAATCACTATCTGACGAGCGGACTGGCATTGGTACACTCACGTTTCAGTACAAACACCTTCCCCACGTGGAGCTTGGCACAACCGTTCCGACTCTTGGCGCATAACGGGGAAATCAATACGATACGCGGCAATAGGGGCTGGATGGAGGCACGCGAGAGCGTCCTTTCCTCTCCCCGTATCCCGAATATCGAAGAGATACGGCCGATTATCCAACCAGGCATGAGCGACAGCGCTTCGTTAGACAACGTGCTGGAGTTCTTCGTTGCTTCGGGGATGAGCCTGCCTCATGCGATGGCAATGCTGGTGCCGGAAAGTTTCAATGAGAAGAACCCGATCTCGGAAGACTTGAAGGCGTTTTATGAATATCACTCCATCTTGATGGAGCCTTGGGACGGTCCCGCTGCCCTGCTGTTCAGCGACGGACGTTACGCGGGTGGGATGCTCGACCGCAACGGTCTGCGCCCGGCTCGCTACCTGATTACAAAAAAGGGCATGATGGTCGTCGCGTCGGAAGTGGGCGTGATGGACTTCGAGCCGGGAGAGATAGAAGAGAAAGGGCGTCTGCAACCGGGTAAAATCCTCTTGGTCGATACGGAAGAAGGTAAAATATACTACGACGGGGAGCTGAAGAAGCAGCTTGCCGACGCACAGCCCTACCGCACGTGGCTGGCCAACAACCGCGTGGAACTGGACGAACTGAAGTCCGGTCGCCGTGTCGCCCACACCATCAACGAATACGACAAGCGATTGCGGGCATTCGGTTACAGCCGAGAGGACATCGAGCGCATCATCATGCCGATGTGTACCAACAGTGCCGAGCCTGTCGCCTCGATGGGCAACGATACGCCACTGGCTGTCTTGTCAGACCGTCCGCAACTGCTCTTCAATTACTTCCGCCAGCAGTTTGCCCAAGTGACCAACCCGCCCATCGACCCGCTCCGCGAAGAGCTGGTGATGAGTCTGACCGAGTATATTGGGGCAGTAGGCAACCACATCCTCTCGCCGGACGAGGGACATTGCAAGATGGTACGCCTGCCCCACCCCATCCTGACCAACACGCAGTTGGACATCCTGTGCAACATCCGCTACAAGGGCTTCAAATCGGTCAAGTTACCGATGTTGTTCGAAGTATCGCGCGGCAGCGAAGGGCTGAAGGCCGCTATCGACCGGCTCTGCAAGCAGGCGGAACAGTCGGTGACAGACGGCGTGAACTACATCATCCTGAGCGATCGAGAGGTAGACGAGACACACGCACCCATTCCCTCCCTACTGGCCGTCAGTGCCGTGCACCATCACCTCATCTCGGTGCAGAAACGGGTACAGACAGCCCTCGTGGTTGAGACGGGCGAGATGCGCGAAGTGATGCACGCCGCCCTGCTGTTGGGATACGGGGCAAGCGCCATCAACCCCTATATGTCGTTCGCCATCTTGCAGGACTTGGTGGACAAGCAGGAGATACAGTTGAACTACGAGACAGCCCGCAAGAACTACATCAAAGCCCTCTGCAAAGGCCTGCTGAAGGTCTTGAGCAAGATGGGCATCAGTACCATCCGGAGCTATCGCGGCGCCAAGCTCTTCGAGGCAATCGGCCTCTCGCAAGAATTGGCCG
>CALUTX010000104.1 GCA_944323815.1 uncultured Parabacteroides sp.
GGAATTTTATTCTTTCTGGAACTTCCGGCTGACCTTCAAAAGATTGGCCGTAAACGAAACAACGTTTTGTGCCTCCCGTACCATATTGAGATATACCATGCTCACCTTCGTACTGCCGGTTTGCCCTTGAATACGTTTCAACTCTTCTTTCTTCAAAAGCGTCAACTTCGCAAACAAGTCGGCCGACTCATTCACCATGTCTTCCATCCGATGGTAGTCATTGCTCTCTATCATTTCGGCACTACGATTCAAGAATGAGACAATCAGGTCCGTCATCTTGCCGAAATCCGCTTTTTGCACGTCGCTCAACGGGCTGAAATGGTTGTCTACATGCTCCTTGCTCGGCTCCGTCAGACGGCGGATACTATAAACAATTTCACTGGCAAAATCATTGCCCTGATAATAATAAAGTCCCTTGTCGATGGCAATATCGTGCTCCAATTGGGTGACGCCCAGTGTCCCGACTCGTTTCACCTGCTTCAGGTAATTCTTCTCCTCCTCGATAGCCGCCATCACCTTGCGCAATTCCCGCAAATTCTCGTCCATGAAACCACGAACGGAACGGCTGAACGTATCCGAAGCGAAATTCAACACATTACACAATTCGCCGCGGCTGTGTTCGCGGAAAAGCGACAACGCCTCGCGCTTGTCTGTTGTCTCGCGCAGTTTGGAAATCGTCGAGTCTACCTCCTCCTGCATCGCCTCTTTCTTCAATTTCTTCTTATACAGAATCTGATTGCGCACCAGCATATAAGCAGCCAAGGCAACCACACCGACCATGGCAGCAATTCCGCCCAGATAAATCACCAAGGCAGCCAAGAAACAAATGGTAAACGCCGCACCCGCCGTAATGAACCATCCACCAATGACAGAAAGCACACCCGTAATCCGATAAACGGCACTTTCGCGCCCCCACGCCCGGTCGGCCAGCGAACTACCCATCGCCACCATGAAGGCAACATACGTAGTAGACAACGGCAGTTTCAGCGAAGTACCTACCGCAATCAGTAATCCCGACAAAACGACATTCACCGAAGCGCGCACCAAATCGAAGCTGGCCTTGTCTTCCAATATAATCTCATTGTTATTGAAACGGCTGTCAATCCAATCTTTCGTCCGTGGAGGAATCACACTCAAAACTGTACGGGAAATATTGTTACACGTACGCACCAACACACGTGCGACTGGCGAAGTACCGAAATTCTCGCTTCCATCCGATTGCCGCGCCAAATCGACCGACGTCTTAATCACCGCATGCGCCTTCTTCGAAGTCACCAAGGCAATGACCATCACCAATCCGGCCCCCACCAAGAAATACCACGGTGTTTTAGCCGGTTCCAACAATGAATCCATCAGGAATGTGTCAGGCGTAGTTGCTCCGTTTTGAGCCAGCAAATCCATATAGGAAGAATACCCCACCAGCGGCACACCGATGAAGTTGACCAAATCGTTCCCCGCAAAAGCCAATGCCAATGCAAAAGTCCCCAATAAAATAACGACCTTGAACACGTTCACCTTCAACCAATGAAGAACCTGCATCAAGATCGTGAAAAAGATAAAAGCACCCCAAACCACTTCATTCGTATGGCTGTAAATTGCCGTCTTCAACTCTCCTTCCAAAAACGGGCTTTCCTTCAACCCCTTAATCAACATAAAATAGAGAATCGCTGTCGCCGCCAATCCGCCAAAAATACCGATAAAGTAATTGGCATGTTTCTTATAATTAAATGTAAAGATCAAGCGAGAAATATACTGCACCACCGCTCCGAAAGTAAAAGCAATCGCTACGGAAAGGAAGATGGCCAAAATAACCGTAAAGGCCTTATCCGTATTCAGCAAATCGCCAAACTGCAAAGCGCCGTCCGAATTGTATATCTTAATTAAGGAAAGTGCGACCGTACCGCCCAACAATTCAAACACAAGCGAAACGGTTGTCGACGTCGGCATTCCCAGCGAATTGAAGACATCCAGCAACACCACGTCGGTCAGCATCACAGCCAGCACAATGCACATAATCTCAGAAAAATAAAAATACTGCGGCTGATAAATTCCATGACGGGCGATATCCATCATCCCGTTGGAGAGCGCAGCTCCCACAAAGATGCCGATAACGGCTACGGACATAATCACTCTGAAAGAAGCAGCTTTCGACCCAATGGCCGAATTCAAGAAATTGACTGCATCATTACTCACTCCCACCGACAAATCAAATATTGCCAGTATAAACAGGAAAATAACTAAAAAGAGATAAAATGTCTCCATAAAATAACTTGCTTGTTCCGGTGCAAAGGTAAGAAATAAAAATCACACACAAACGAAATAGATATTACAAACATGTTACATCTCTGTTTACATTCCGACAAAACACCATTTCCCCTCCTACTAACATCCATTTCCCCCAAACAAAAAGTCCCGAAAGCCATCAGCCTCCGGGACTTTGTTTTTTGTATGGCTCTCGTCCTTCGCAGGCGGAAAGCCACAGTTGAACTTTTAATTCAAAATACTTTATATTATTAATATTAAACCAGCCGCTGTTCACCTCTCGCAGGATACTTTGGATTACTCCGCGCGGCCTTTTAGAATTATTTGATTATAAAATGTTTGTCAGACCAGTAGAGACGTGGCGTGCCGCGTCTCCCTGTGTATGTTTTCTTCTATTTTTCGCGTGAAAGAGAGACGCGGCAGCGCCACGTCTCTACAAGTATCACGTCAATTATTTTACAATTGCTTTAACAGCCTCTTCTCCTTCAACGGCTACGACTACGATTCCTTGCGGAGCTGCAATCGTTGCATTGTCAGAAGTGATCACTGTGTTAGCTACTACTTGACCCAAGATGTTGCTTACAACAACCTTCTTACCGGCTGCACCAGCGATAGTGATCTGACCGTTACCGGCGATGACTTTAACCTCAGAAGCTGAGATTTCGTCGTTAGCGGTAGGAGCAGATTGCTTTTCGATGATGAAGCGGTAAGCTGCTTCTTTATCAGGACGCAAGAAGAAGAAGTTACCATACTGGCAAACGTAGTTATTGCCTTGACGAATCAAGTATTCATCTTCGCTGTCGTCAGCCAAAATAATCTGGAATTGGAAGTTGCCTAAATTACCTAAGATATCTTTTGAGTAATTTTCTTTCTCAGCAACCTGATAAGTCTTTCCATCTACCACTGTTTCCATTACCGTAGATGAAATCAATTCACCAGATTTGAAGATTAATTTAGCTACAACAGGTTCACTGGTAGTACCCGCATACTTTCTGTTTTCCAAATTGAAACGATAGTTATCACGTTCATTGTAATATTTTGCAGAGTCAATCGGGTTGTACAGATAAGCACCTGCTTTCTTGATGTAGAACGACGGGATTTGCTTGTCAGAGTGGACTGTATCCAACCAGAAGGTCAAATCTTCACTTGCCTCCGTAGCAATTGCCAAACGTGCATCGTTATTTTCGTCTCTTGTCAAGAAACCACCCGGAACAGCTGCAAATGATACGTGTTGCGGAACAGCCTCATAGCTAATAGCCGGTGCTTCTTCTACCATAAAGGTTTTCAAAACATTGTCAATCTTATTCGACAATTCATAGAAATAGTCAGATTTCCAAGCTTTGTCTTTGTCTTTCTTTGCATCAGCAGTATATGCATATTCTGTAACATCTGTCAAATCCAATTTATTATAAATTAATGCGACAGAACCATCAACATTCTCTTTGATGACAAAAGGAGTAGCGCTGGTTTCTGTTGTTTCTACTAATTTATATCCACTTTTATATCCACTGGAATAAGTCAAATAAAGACCTTTACCATCTGCTCTTGTCGGTTCGAACACTCTTATCTTGTAAGAATAGTAAGCAACAGAGTCGTTTCCACCAGTTACAATACGATTATCCTTCAGATAGATGTATTTGTTCCAGATAGCATATTCTATTTCTTTATCCTTACCATTTACTTTTTCTGTTGTCTTAATCAATTCGAATTGAGTCATATCATCTGCGTTTGTATAAGCTGTTACAACGCCGTTATCAAACAATTCACCTTCATCATTCTGTTCGCCACCAACGTAGAACGCTGTTCCGGAAACTGTACTCTTAGCTAATTCGAAGTGAACCAAACCTAAGTCATCTGCTCTGTTGACAAACGTAGCATATTTGTCTACATCCGTTACTTGAGTCAATACAACTTCTGTATTCGTCAAAAGGACATTGTTTTTGAAGATTACATTTTCATCTTCATCGCCGTTTGCGCTTTCAACATAAACCTTTTCGTCATCATCAGCATAGATCGTATAAACGCCATCCTCATTTTCATACAGTTGAACGGTCAACGCTTCTTTTGTCTGACGGTTGTTGAACGTGATTGTCTTGTTCGTCTTGTCGATTGCTGTTACAACAAACTGATAAGCAGGATCAGCCTCGTTATAGTTGACGGTAGAAGCCCAATCGAAACCGGAAGCATTTCTCATGTTCGTCAGATACTGTTCGTACTCTGAATATCCTTCTTTATCTTCACCGCTTACGAACTGAATCGTATAAATGGAAGCAACATTTTCCTTTTGCAAGAATGTTTCAATCAAAGCGTCACCGTCCATGATGGTCGTATTGGTAGCTTCGAATGTCAAAGTTGCAGTAGAAGTTGTTACCAAATAGTTAACATGTTGATCGTTGACAACGCCAATATAACCTGTCATCGCATCATGTTTTTTGGTCGGATTCTTTTCTTCCGATTTCAATGCACGGTAATTAGCCACTTTGATATTGAATGCTTCCGGAGCAGTTAATGCATCAGGAACTTCCAACGTAAAGCAAGCGTTTCCTACATACACTTCGTCACCTGCAGACAGGTCGTCATCCGGAGTAGAAGCGCCTGTGAAGAAGTTCATCTCTGAAGCTTTAACCGTTGTCAATTCATATCCTTGCTCTGAATCCGGTTTAGCTTCGTGAATAGCATTGTTGGCAACCGGGTCAATAGCTACGAATGTACAAGCCTTGAATTCTTCCACCGTCTCGATTTTATCTTTTCCAAGCAAAGAAGCCGGCAGGTTCTCATCCACAACAGCGAAATAAACACCCTGAGGAATGTTTTTATTTGCATCGCCATCCAAGCTGCTGAAACCATCTACCCAGAATGCTTTCAAATTCAATTTAGACAGAATTTCGCTTTCAGACCATGAATCGTCTGCAACAACACCGTCACCATCAAATTCCAAATTGAAACCTGCACCGCCTTTGATGTCGTTCAATTTGGCAACATCGTCAGCCTTCATTGTTTTGGTGTCAAGTTTACAAAGAATTAAGTTATAGTTTGGAGTGAGTACATCTGCTGTATTTACAGCTGTAATTTCTCCTGATGTAATGTTTAATCCTGCTGAAAGATAAGTTGTGTTGGAAGTAGAAAGATACAAAGATCTTTTTTGCTTAAATTGAGCTATTTTAGGAGTAGCATCCAAAGACACAAATTTTGCATACTGTCCTTTAGAAACATCGTGTGCAGATTTTGAAACTTCATTAATAATTTTGCCATCCACACCAGCTGTCAAATAAGTTCCAGTCCCTACATTTTGCAATGAATATGTGTAAACACTTACTTCACTTGTTACATTATCTTTTACAGTCTCTTCAATGAAGTACCAAGATGCGGTAGAAAGATCCCATGTCCCGTTCTCGGCCTTCAGTTCTACACCATGATAGGTTACTTCTTTTTCATCAGCAGATGCTACACCCAATATCATATCACCTGGTGTCGCAATGCCATTATCATCCTTATCCGCAATAATGAAATAAGGACCTTTAGGCCATGGTTTTTTGTCTTCTGGGTCAGGTAACATTTTGGAATTCAGTGAAATACCATTGATTTTCACAGGAACTGGATCTGTTGTTTCCTGCTGCGCCCAAGCACTACCACACAGCGGACCCGCTCCGAGCAACCCCGCCATCATAAGAGTAGAAATCTTCTTGTTCATAATTCAATTAATTAGTTAATAAATAATGTATTAAAATAAATCTCGTTCTAATCTTCCTTCCTGTCCGCCTTCCTCGCAAAATGTAATTTTTTGTATTTTGGCGAGTGAAAACGATCGTTTATTTCGTCACAAAAATACGCATAGTTTTTGAACCTGCAATCTTTTCCGCCAATATTTTTCTCAAATCTATCTTCTTTCTTATCAATCAGATAGCAAAAAGAGGACAAAAACTCACCTTTCCCAAACAAACCCCGAAAAATGACAGAAAAAAACGATCGTTTTTCCTGTCATTTTACACTTTTTAATTTCACTCCTAATCCGCTTATTTTCAACACAAAACAAACAAAAGGATAGTCTTTTCGCATTCATCGCGCGTACATTTTGAGTAATGGATAACTGTTTAAACGTCCCCTTTTGTAGAGATCATTTTCCCATTGGTAATTAATTGCGGGTTTCCTTATCGACAAGTTTTTTACCAGCTCCTCAAGTAAGGTCTCGGCTGCTCCTTAAGCAAGGTGCAAGCTGCTTAGGGAGTAACCTGCACCTTACTCGAGGAGCAGATTTTCAGATGCTTTTTAGCAACATTATATAATCTACCAATTCATTCAATCTTGCCTTGGGAGCCAATTCTTTTCCTCCAAGCCTTTTCTTACAAGAAAAAAACGTCGCGGGAAAACGTCCCAAAATCCTTCTTCAACCCACCTCAACAGCCCGTTTTCCTTAGAAAAAAGACATTTGGCAAGCATAACCCGTACAAGAACGATCGTCGTCGGCACGGGGACAGACATAATTGACACTACGACCGTCCTAATGGAGGATGAGGACGGACATAACCAGTGATTAGAACGGTCGTAGTTGGGATTAGGACGGTCGTAGTGGCAATTAGGACGGTCGTAGTGGCGGCGGACTGCCAGGAAAAGGGAAGGCAAATGCCGATTCGTTGCACTGAAGGTTTCGTTAACGCTTCGAGAATCCACTGTGCCGTACATTATCCCTGCCCGGTTTCTTTTACGCGATTCTCACGAAGTTCAGCTTTTCCGGTTTGTCAGAAAAAGGGAGAAAACGGAAGACAAATGATATTGTTTACGGACGGACTGCCCGGTTCATTCGGCGAGGTGTCGCCCGAGGTCTTGTTTAAGCAGCAAAAAGACAACCCGGTTTCGTCTGGATTTTGGGCGAAAAGAGCTAAAATCGGGCGAAAAAACGGCTGAAAAACAGTTCAAAAGCAGGTTTTCGCTTCTCTTCAGTCTACTTCTCTGAAGCAAAATTTTAATTATTTGTTTGTTAATTAGAAACAACATGGAGGCACAAAAAATACCCGGCGAGAAAAAACACTTTCCCGCCGGGTAAAATCCGTTTCCCGTCCTGATTATTCTTTCTGCTTGTCGCGTTGCTGCATCCGCGTTTCAATCAAAAAGGAGATAAGCAAGCCAATACCTCCGAAAAGCAAGACGGAAGCACCGTAGCCAACAGCGACCATATCCCACTGGCGGTACAGTTCGTTGTCGTTGTTCATTTGCGCAGAAGCGATAACCAAATGCAAAAGAAAACCGACCAACAGTCCCAAACCAATCCCTGCCAACAGACAACCTCCCTTCAACGAGCTGAACGAGCGCAGGGGAATTCCGTAACTTGGCAATCGCAGTTTTCCTTCAAATGCCGAAGCATCCAATTTCTCTCCAATTTTCTCAATAATCGCCAACCGCTCTTTGCGGCGTACAAACAGTTCAAACAGGCCGTAAATCCCGGCGCAAATAATCCCCACAACGAGGGGAACCATCAAAAAATCTAACATAGCGTTTTTCTTTTTAGTGAATAATTTCGTTTGTTTCTTTGCAGCTTTTGACGCAAGCGGATAGAAAAGGTTACATACATGGGAAGAAAAAATATTTTTTACTTTTGTGCGGGTAAGTTGTAACCAATCCGCCCGGTTTGCGTCAATACGCATACAATGGAGTTGTACACCGATACATATTATATAGGAAGGATACTGGCGGGCGACACGGCATGCTTCAGATGCCTCTTGGACCGTTACAGCCGTCCGGTCTTTTCACTCATTGTGAAGATTGTACGTAACCGGGAAGACGCGGAAGAGCTGACGCAAGACGTATTTGTAAAAGCGTTCCGGCATCTGGCTTCGTTCAAGGGCGAGAGTAGTTTCTCTTCGTGGCTTTACCGGATTGCTTACAATACCGCCATCTCTGCCACGCGGAAAACGAGGCATGAGTTTCTTGCCATCGAAGAGACACTTCTCAATAATGTATCGGAAGAGGAGGTGTCAGAGATGCTTGGACGGACGGGACGCAGCGAGCAGTTGCAACGTTTGGATGACGCATTGGCAGCCTTGCCTGCGGACGAACGGGCGCTTATCTTGCTTTTCTATATGCAGGAAAAGACAGTGGAGGAGGTTGCGGCCATCAGCGGACTGACACCGACGAATGTGAAGGTGAAGTTACACCGAATACGAAAGAAATTGTATGTTTTACTAAAAGGAATGGAGGAAGAATAGATGAAGCCCGAGGAAAAGTGGTTGGAAGAGTTGTTCAAGCAATTGCCTGACGAGGAGTTGCCAGCGGCGTTCCGCGACCGCGTGATGCAGCAGGTATATGCCGAAGCGAAACGTGCCCACCAACGCAGCGAACGATGGGGCTGGGTGGCAATCATAGCCGCTTCGCTGTGTATGATTGGGCTGGCCGTCCTCGTATTCCTTTATCTGGATTTGCCCCCCGTGCGTGTAGCCCTACCGGAATCGGACAGCTGGTTGTTTTTCTTTTATATCGGAGTGTTGACGTTGTTGTTGTTGGGTGCCGACCATCTGTTTCGTCAATATGTAAAACGAAAGCATTCATAAGCGGCAAAACAAAAAACAAAAAGCGAGCAGGCATAAAAATATTTTCCATTCGCAAAAGCATTGTCTATCAGAAAAAAGCATTACCTTTGCCCCGATTTTTGAGAGATGACAACATAATGTCTAACTTATTAATTACAAACAAATTTAGTAGTAACATTTAAGAATGGAAAATTTAAAGAACATCCAACCAATCGAAGACTTCGACTGGGATGCCCTTGAGAAAGGCGAATCGTACAGCGAGGCAAGCAAAGATGATCTCGTGAAGACGTATGACAACACCTTGAACACCGTCAAAGACAAAGAGGTGGTCATGGGAACCGTAACGGCAATGAACAAACGCGAAGTAGTAGTCAACATTGGCTTCAAATCAGACGGCGTTGTTCCGATGTCAGAATTCCGTTACAATCCGGATTTGAAAGTAGGAGATCAAGTAGAAGTCTACATCGAAAATCAGGAAGAC
Source organism: uncultured Parabacteroides sp. (assembly GCA_944323815.1). Lineage (GTDB taxonomy): Bacteria > Bacteroidota > Bacteroidia > Bacteroidales > Tannerellaceae > Parabacteroides. Next base: position 9,265 of record CALUTX010000104.1, read on the forward strand.
AAAAAAGGACAGTTAATCCTGTCGCACAAAAAAGCGCGTGCTTCTCGTTCTTGGGAACGCGTTAATCAGGCGCTTGAAAATGATGAAATCATCAAGGGATTCATCAAATGCCGCACGAAAGGCGGTATGATTGTCGACGTATTCGGCATCGAAGCCTTCTTGCCGGGTTCACAAATCGACGTAAAACCGATCCGCGACTACGATGTATTTGTCGGCAAGACAATGGAATTCAAGATTGTCAAGATCAATCAGGAATTCAAGAATGTAGTTGTATCTCACAAGGCGCTGATCGAAGCCGAACTGGAACAACAGAAGAAAGAAATCATCTCCAAATTGGAAAAAGGCCAAGTATTGGAAGGTACGGTCAAGAATATCACTTCATATGGCGTATTCATCGACTTGGGTGGCGTAGACGGTTTGATCCACATCACAGACCTTTCATGGGGCC
>CALUTX010000105.1 GCA_944323815.1 uncultured Parabacteroides sp.
GAGATGGCATGGGGTATGCAACGGGTATCTTCCCTCGAAACGCCACTGGGAAAAGTCTTGGACAAATGGCGGCGTCCCAACGGGATGGTCATCCAAAAAGTAAGCGTCCCTATCGGTGTTATCGGCATCATCTATGAAGCCCGTCCCAATGTCACGACCGACGTCTTCTCGCTCTGCTTCAAAAGTGGGAATGTGTGTGCATTGAAAGGCGGTTCGGATGCCGCCTACTCCAATCAGGCGTTGGTCGCCATCATCCGCAACACGCTGGAGCAACATGGCATCACGCCGGATGTCTGTACCTTGCTGCCTTCCGACCGGGAGGCTACGACGGAACTGCTGCAAGCCGTCGGGTTGGTCGACCTCCTCATTCCGCGCGGCAGCCAAGCCCTGATCCGTTTTGTCCGCGACAACGCGCGCGTCCCCATCATCGAGACGGGTGCCGGCATCTGTCACACCTATTTCGACCAAGCGGGCGACAAGGAGAAAGGGCGCGAAATCGTCAACAATGCCAAAACGCGGCGCGTCAGTGTCTGTAACGCATTGGATTGCCTGTTGATTCATCAAGAGCGCCTCGCCGACCTGCCCTATCTCTGTGGGAAATTGGCAGACAGTCGTGTGATTCTTTACGCCGACCCGGCCGCTTTGAACGCGCTCAAGAATGCTTACCCCGCGGAACTGCTCCAACCGGCAACGCCTGAAAGTTTCGGCACAGAGTTTCTGGATTACAAAATGGCCATCCGGACAGTCGGCAGCCTCGAGGAAGCCCTCGCGCACATCGCCCGTTACGGTTCGAAGCACAGCGAGTGCATCATCAGCGAATCGCCCGAAGCCATCCGCCAGTTCGAGCAACAGGTGGATGCCGCCTGCGTCTACGCCAATGTTTCGACCGCCTTTACCGACGGCGCACAGTTCGGCTTCGGGGCGGAAATCGGCATCAGCACACAAAAGCTGCATGCACGCGGCCCCATGGCGCTGCCCGAACTGACAACATATAAATACATCATCGAAGGGGACGGACAAACCCGCCCCCGGTCATAACTAAAAAGATAGCATAAACGACATGAGAAATTTCACCTGTGTACACGATTTGGGCGACCTGAACAACGCACTCGCCCAAGCATTCGAAATCAAAAAAGACCGTTTCCGCTTCTCCGAGCTGGGCAAGAACAAAACGCTGTTGATGGTCTTCTTCAACTCCAGCCTCCGGACACGCCTCTCCACCCAAAAGGCGGCGATGAACTTGGGGATGAACACCATCGTCCTCGACGTTAATCAGGGCGCCTGGAAGCTGGAGACCGAACGCGGTGTCATCATGGACGGCGACAAATCGGAGCATCTGCTCGAAGCCATCCCGGTGATGGGCTGCTATTGCGACGTCATCGGCGTTCGTTCGTTTGCCCGCTTCGAAAGCAAGGAGGATGATTACACCGAAAAAATCCTGAACCAGTTCATCCAATATTCCGGCCGCCCGGTGTTCAGTATGGAAGCCGCCACGCGCCACCCGCTCCAGAGCTTTGCCGACCTCATCACGATTGAAGAGTACAAGCAAAAAGAACGCCCGAAGGTGGTCATGACATGGGCGCCTCATCCGCGCGCACTGCCGCAGGCCGTCCCCAACAGTTTCGCCGAATGGATGAACGCGACGGATTATGAATTTGTCATCACCCACCCCGAAGGGTACGAGCTGGACCCGCAGTTCGTCGGGAATGCCCGCGTCGAGTACGACCAGCGGAAAGCGCTCGAAGGGGCGGACTTTGTCTACGCCAAGAACTGGGCAGCCTACCGCGATCCGAACTACGGCAAGGTCATCAACACCGACCGCAGCTGGACCGTCGACACCGAGAAGATGGCGCTCACCAACAACGCCTACTTCATGCACTGCCTCCCCGTGCGCCGCAACATGATTGTGACGGACGACGTCATCGAAAGCCCCCGCAGCATCGTCATCCCCGAAGCCGCCAACCGCGAAATCTCGGCGCAAACGGTGTTGAAGATGATTTTGGAGGGGCTTTAAATCCGAGGCGGATAAATCCGCCGGTAACAAGGAACAACTACTTATTATTTATTCACTAATATACATGACAATATGAAAAAGTACATTGCAGAAATGATTGGGACGATGGTCCTGGTCTTGATGGGATGCGGAAGCGCAGTTTTCGCAGGGAACGCAGCAGGAGCTGTAAGTGAAGGAGTGGGAACACTCGGCGTAGCGTTGGCCTTCGGGCTTTCTGTCATTGCGATGGCTTACACCATTGGCGATGTATCGGGGTGTCACATCAACCCGGCCATAACATTAGGAGTTTTCCTTTCCGGCAGAATGAAAGGGAAAGAGGCAGGAATGTATATGTTGTTCCAAGTCATCGGCGCGATTATTGCGTCCGCCATTTTATACATCCTCACAACCGTAGGCGGGCATAACGGCCCGACTGCCACAGGTTCGAACAGCTTCGGCGAAGGGATGATGCTGCAAGCCTTTATCGCGGAAGCCGTCTTTACCTTCATCTTCGTGTTAGTTGTCTTAGGCTCGACCGACGAGAAAAAAGGGGCAGGGAATTTAGCCGGCCTGGCCATCGGTTTGACATTGGTATTGGTGCATATCGTCTGCATCCCCATCACCGGGACATCCGTCAACCCGGCCCGCAGCATCGGTCCGGCACTTTTCGAAGGCGGAACGGCACTCTCCCAACTGTGGCTCTTCATCGTTGCTCCGTTCGTCGGCGCAGCATTGAGCGCATGGGTCTGGAAAATCTTTGCGGAAAAGAAATAATTCTTGTTTCTTGCTTCATAAAAAGGGTTGGTTCAAAAAGAATCAACCCTTTTTATAATAAGAAACATGCTTTTCCGTTGGTATATACATAGTAATTTCGATTTTTATGATGCGTGCAATCTTTGCGCTTTTATTGATACTGGTTTCGGCTCCTGTTTTTGGACAGGGACATGCGAAGGTGAGCGGATACGTTCGCGATGCGGACGGGAACCCACTCGATTTGGTCAACATCCGGGTACAAAACACCCTGATCGGGACGATGAGTAATGAGAAGGGATATTATTCGCTCTCTGTCTCAAAGGGCGATTCGGTGACGATTGTCTTTTCCTGCTTGGGCTACAACAAGGCGGAACGGATTATTCCGCAGCTGAACGGCGACATGCGGCTGAACGTGCAAATGCACAACATCTCGTTCGAACTGGGCGAAGTGGTCGCCACAGCCACGCGCCGACAGACGACAACGCTCGAAACCATCAATGCCGACCGCGTCAAACTGCTGCCCGACCCGGCCGGCGGCAGCATCGAGAGCTTGGTTGTCACCTTTGCAGGCGTATCGTCCAACAACGAATTGAGCTCGCAATACTCTGTGCGCGGCGGTAGTTATGATGAGAACATCGTCTATGTCAACGGCTTGGAGGTGTTCCGTCCGCTATTGATTCGTTCCGGACAGCAGGAAGGGTTGAGCTTCATTAATCCCGATATGACCGAATCGGTCAATTTCTCTGCCGGAGGATTTGAAGCGCGTTACGGGGACAAGATGAGTTCCGTCCTCGACATTACTTACAAGAAACCGAAGGCGTTCGAAGGGTCCGCCTCGGCCAGCCTGCTGGGAGCGAATGCCTACGTGGGAAGCGCGACAGGGCGGTTCACGCAAGTGACCGGTTTCCGCTACAAGACGGGGCGTTCGTTGCTGAAGACGACCGACACCGACGCGGAGTACGACCCGAATTTCATCGACCTGCAAACCTACATGACCTACCAAATCGCCCCCAAATGGGAGGTAAACTTCTTGGGCAACCTGGCCATCAACAAATACCGCTTCATTCCCCACACCCGCGAAACCTCTTTCGGGACGGTCACGAACGCGCAGAAATTCACCGTCTACATGAGCGGGCAGGAGCGCGACCGGTTTGAAACGCTCTTCGGTGCTTTAACCCTCAAACATACACCGAACGAAAACACCGAGTTAGGCTTACAGGCCTCCGCCTTCAGCAGTAAAGAGGAAGAGGGATATGACATTGCCGGCGAGTATTGGCTGGGCGACGCGACAACGACAGAGGAAACAACGGACGAGCTGGACCGCCTGTCGGTGGCGCGCTACAACGAACATGCCCGCAACCGGCTACATGCCAACGTGTTCAACGTCGGACATTATGGAAGCATCCGTCTGAAAAGCAACACGCTCCGTTGGGGGGCGACGGTGCAGATGGAGAAAATCAATGACAAGATCAGCGAATGGGAAAAACGGGATTCCGCCGGTTACTCGCTGCCGCAAGGGGGCGGGACGGTCAATGTCATCTCGAACCTGTTTTCCGACAACGAATTGAATAGTACCCGTCTTTCCGCTTACGTGCAGGACATGTTCAAATTCCGGACGAAGCAGGGGTTGTTCACGTTGGTAGGCGGCGTGCGCGGTAGTTACTGGAGCTACAATCGGGAGTTCATTTTCAGTCCGCGTGTTTCGCTCGGCTTCATTCCCAACTTCGACCAAGACTTGACTTTCCGTCTGGCAACGGGGGTATATTACCAATCACCTTTCTATAAAGAACTGCGGACGACCGTGCAGGACGAATATGGTAACAGCATCACACAATTGAACCGGAATTTGAAATCGCAACGTTCCATCCATGTTATTGCAGGTGGCGACTATACGTTCCGGGCAGCCGATCGCAACTTCAAGCTGAGTGCAGACCTGTACTACAAGAAGCTGGACAACCTGAACCCGTATACGGTCGATAACGTCAAAATCCGATACTACGGCGAGAACTGCGCCAAGGGATACGCCATGGGTTTGGATGTCAAGTTCTTCGGCGAATTTGTTCCCGGTACGGACTCGTGGATTAGCTTCTCCTTGATGAAAGCCGAACAGAGCATCCGGGGCAGCGAGTATCTTCCGATGCCCAACAGCCAAGGATATAACATCTCACTCTTTTTCCAAGACTATTTCCCCGGTTACAAACGTATCAAGCTGAACCTGAAAGGTGTCCTGTCCGGCGGACTTCCGGTGACCGCTCCTCGCACCGGCTATGAAGATGGTTACTTCCGCACGCCTTCTTACAAACGTGTAGATTTGGGCTTCTCTTACCAGCTTGCCGGAGGGACGGATGCCATCATGGATCGGGGCTTCTTTCGTAACCTAAAAAACATCTGGTTGGGATTGGATGTCTTTAACCTGTTTGATATCAAGAATGTAAGTTCTTATTATTGGATTACGAACATCGACAACCAACAATACGCCATCCCCAATTACCTGACCGGACGCCAACTGAACGTCCGCCTCATCGTAGACTTCTGAAAACAGCTTCCGGACATACATTTTAAATGTATCAAAATCATGCTGATAAACATGAATGAATTATTTCTCTATTCACAAAAAGAATGTACCTTTGCCTACATCGAACTAAATAATATTAAATTACAAAATTATTACAGACATGGAACTTACACATATCGAGCATTTAGGAATTGCCGTCAAAAGTATTGACGCCTGTCTTCCTTACTACGAAGGGGTATTAGGTTTAAAATGTTATAACATCGAAGAAGTGGCAGATCAAAAAGTGAAAACTGCATTCTTTAAAGTAGGCCAAACTAAAATCGAATTGTTGGAACCCACGAGCGAAGACAGTACCATTGCCAAATTCATTGAAAAAAGAGGAGAAGGCATTCATCATATCGCATTTGCTGTACCTGATGTCCAAACGGCATTGGATGAAGCAGAAAGCAAAGGTGTACGGCTTATCGACAAAGCTCCGCGCGGAGGTGCTGAAGGATTAGACATTGCATTCTTGCATCCGAAATCGACTTGCAGCGTCTTAACAGAGCTTTGCATGCCGGGGAAAGCGTCTAAATGACGTTTCTTTCCCCCAATCCTAATAAACCAAGTGTTTCATTACTAACAACAAATCATACATCAATGAGTAACCAGCTTGAAAAAGTAAAAGAGCTTATCGCGTTACGTGAAAAAGCGCGCTTAGGCGGTGGAGAAAAGAGAATAGAATCGCAACACAAGAAGGGCAAGTACACAGCTCGCGAACGTATCGCCATGCTGTTGGACGAAGGGAGTTTCGAAGAATTTGATATGTTTGTCCAGCATCGTTGTACGAACTTCGGTATCGAAAAGACCAAATATCTGGGTGACGGTATCGTAACCGGGTACGGGACGATTGACGGACGTTTGGTCTATGTATACGCACAAGACTTCACGGTATTCGGCGGTGCATTGTCCGAATCATTGGCCATGAAAATTTGCAAGGTCATGGACCAAGCCATGAAAATGGGTGCTCCGGTCATCGGACTGAACGACTCCGGCGGCGCACGTATCCAAGAAGGTGTAAATGCGTTGGCAGGTTATGCAGAGATTTTCCAACGGAATATTCTGGCATCGGGCGTGATTCCGCAGATTTCAGGTATTTTCGGGCCTTGCGCCGGAGGGGCTGTCTATTCACCGGCCTTGACAGACTTCAACATCATGACGCGCGGAACCAGCTATATGTTCCTTACGGGACCGAAAGTGGTCAAGACTGTCACGGGTGAAGATGTCACACAGGAACAACTCGGAGGTGCCAGCGTGCACACGACGAAATCCGGTGTTGCCCACTTCGCGGTAGACACCGAAGAGGAGGGATTGCAGCTGATTCGCAAACTAATTAGTTTCTTGCCGCAAAACAATCTGGAAGAAACGCCTTTAATTGAATGCAAAGATCCGATCGACCGTTTGGACGACAACCTGAATGATATTATTCCGGATAACCCCAACAAGGCATACGATATGTATGAAGTCATCGGGACCATCATCGACAACGGCGAATTCTTGGAGGTACACGCCGATTATGCGAAAAACATCATCGTCGGTTTTGCCCGCTTCAACGGACAAACAGTCGGTATCGTCGCCAACCAGCCGAAAGTCATGGCAGGATGTTTGGATAGCAACGCTTCACGCAAGGCGGGACGTTTCGTCCGTTTCTGCGACGCGTTCAATATTCCGTTGGTTACATTGGTGGATGTTCCCGGTTTCTTACCCGGTACGGGACAAGAATATAACGGCGTCATTCTGCACGGAGCCAAACTGCTTTATGCCTACGGCGAAGCGACTGTCCCAAAAGTAACTGTCACGTTGCGGAAATCATACGGCGGCGCTTACTGCGTGATGAGCTCGAAGCATCTGCGCGGCGACATGAACTACGCATGGCCAACGGCAGAAATCGCAGTGATGGGACCGAGCGGGGCTGTCGAAATCATCTTTGCCAAAGAGGTTGCTGCGGCAGAAGACCCGAAAGCCTGCGCAGCCGAAAAAGAAGAAGAATATAAGAAGGCGTTTGCCAATCCTTACAATGCCGCTCAATATGGATACATTGACGATGTGATCGAGCCGCGTAACACGCGCTTCCGCATCATCCGTGCTTTGCAACAGCTGCAAACCAAAAAATTGAGCAATCCTGCTAAGAAACACGACAACATGCCTCTTTAATTTCTTAAAACAGGAAAGACTATGACGATGAATAAAAAAATAGGACTCGTGTTGCTGTTCGCTTTGCTTTTCTCTATGGGGAGCAAAGCCCAGCAAGCGACCTCCATGCGTATTAATGAAGTATTGGTCATCAATGAAGACAACTTCGTTGATGATTATGGCAAACGACACGGTTGGATTGAACTTTACAACTCCTCTGCCGGAACGGTCAACATCGCTGGCTGTTTCCTGACGAACGACAAGAACAATCCAAGGAAATACCCGATTCCGAAAGGGGACGTGAACACCCAAATCCCGCCGGGGCAACAAGTCCTTTTCTGGGCGGACGACGAACCGCACCGGGGAACTTTCCACATCAGTTTCAAGTTGGATCCCGACAAGGAAAACTACATCGCCTTGTACAACGCTGACGGTAAAACCCTGATCGACGAGGTTACCATCCCGGCAGGACAAATAGCGGATGTCAGCTACGGACGCAAGATTGACGGGGAGGACGAATGGGCGCAACTGACCCGGGTGACACCCAGGGCAAACAACCTGACGCTGGACACGAACGAGAAGATTGAAAATTTCAAGGAAAACGACTCGTGGGGAGTCGGCATGACCATCACGGCGATGGCTGTCGTTTTCTGCGGTTTGATTCTTTTATACTTGTGCTTCAAGCAAATCGGCAAGTTATCTATTGCGGCAAGTAAGCGGAATGCTCAAAAAGCAGCAGCTTCTACTCCGGCCGCACAAGTATCAGGCCCCGTATCGGGAGAAGTCCTCGCCGCGATTGGCGCCGCCCTATACGAGTTGAGCGACGACAATCACGACATAGAGAATACCGTTCTGACGATTCGCAAAGTACAAAGAACCTATTCGCCGTGGAGCTCCAAGATTTACGGTCTGCGTGAAGTCCCCATGAAATCCCCTAAAAGTAATCATCCATAAAAACAAACGAACATGAAAAGTTTTAAATATACTATCAACGGAAATGTATACAAAGTGCACATCAATTCGGTCGTCGAAGATGTGGCAGAAGTAGAAGTAAACGGTACCCCCTACCATGTAAAAATGGAGAAACCGGCTAAAAAGCAGGTCGTAACCTTGAAACGCCCGGCTCAAGCGCCGACAACGGCAAGCGGCGCGCCCGTCGTGACCCGTCAGGCAGCCCCGACGGTGCAAGGCGCCGTCCGCACACCGCTGCCGGGAGTCATCCTGCAGATTAAATGCAAGGTAGGCGATACGGTGAAACGCGGACAAACGCTGATTGTCCTCGAGGCCATGAAAATGGAAAACAACATCAATGCCGACCGAGATGGGAAAATTATTGATATAAAGGTAAACATAGGGGATTCGGTACTGGAAGGTGCAGACCTCGTCGTAATCGGATAACGCGTTATGTTAGCAGCTATATTTACTATCATATTACAGGCCGCAGGTGTAGCTCACGAAAGTTTCCTTCAGTTTCTTGGGGAAAACTTGGAGCTGTTCCTCACTTACACAGGTGTCTACAATGCGACGCCGGGCCATCTGATTATGATTGTCGTCGGATTGGCGTTCATCTTCCTGGCCATCCGCTTCGAATTTGAACCGATGTTGCTCATCCCTATCGGATTCGGTATCCTCATCGGGAATATCCCGTTCAAAGATGCCGGGTTGCAGGTTGGTATTTATGAGCAAGGCTCCGTGTTGAACATCCTCTACCAAGGCGTGACCTCCGGATGGTATCCGCCGCTGATTTTCCTTGGTATCGGAGCGATGACAGACTTCTCGGCGTTGATTTCCAATCCGAAATTGATGCTTATCGGCGCCGCGGCGCAATTTGGTATCTTCGGTGCTTACATCGTTGCCCTCCAGATGGGATTCGAGCCTAACCAAGCCGGTGCAATCGGCATTATCGGAGGAGCTGACGGCCCGACCGCCATCTTCCTCTCGTCCAAACTCGCGCCGAACCTCATGGGAGCCATCGCGGTATCAGCCTACTCCTACATGGCGTTGGTACCGATTATACAACCTCCTTTCATGCGTCTGCTGACGACGAAAAAGGAGCGGTTGATACGGATGAAACCGCCGCGCGTGGTCTCGCACACGGAGAAAGTCATGTTCCCGATTATCGGGTTGCTGTTGACCTGCTTCCTGGTACCGTCTGGTCTGCCCCTGCTGGGTATGCTGTTCTTCGGGAACCTGCTGAAGGAGAGCGGCGTGACCCGTCGTCTGGCTGAAACAGCCCGCGGCCCGCTGATCGACACGATTACCA
>CALUTX010000106.1 GCA_944323815.1 uncultured Parabacteroides sp.
CGAGGTCAATGCCGGAAAAATCAGTTCCTACGTCCATCCGCTGCGGCTCTTCATGTTCATCTCCTGCCTTTTCTTCCTGTTTTTCTTCGCCCTGATTCCCGAAGATCCAGGCAAAGCAGGCATCACGATAAACAACGGTGAAGGACTGTCTACCTATGTGCAAACAGAGAACGGGGTGATAAATATCCCGATGAACCAATATGCCATCGACTATTGGAACGACGAGCTGAGCGACAAAGAACGTATGGTTGCCCAAGACACGACAATTTGGATTTGCGGCAAAACCGTTGCGGAAACAAAATTACAATCCATTGCCCGTTGGGAAGAGACTCCATACGGCGACACGCTGCGGGGTGAGGTACCTAAAATCCTGCTGGATAAAAACTTTATCCTTCCTATTCATGCCCGCGACACCGTCTATGCACTCTCTTCAGACACTACGTTCTTCAAGCCGATAACCAACGAAGCGAAAACGCTGAAGATTGAGAACGAGATGAACTGGGGCCGTTTCACGTCGTGGTACTCTTCGTGGCTGCCGATTATTCTCTTGCTGCTGATTCCGGTCTTTGCCCTACTGCTGAAGTTTTTTTTCCGGAAAGAGAAGATGTCCTATATGAAGCATTACGCCTTTGCGCTACACCTGCACTCGGTGATGCTGCTGGCGGTATCGGTCGTCCTGCTCTGGTTCTACTTCGTGTCTACCGACTTTGCCAGCAAGATTGCGGAAGGGATGAGTGTACTGCTCTTTCTCTACATGGTGGTAGCAGCAAACCGAGTCTACACGAAAACCCATTGGGCGATAAAAATCATCCGCTCGCTGGCAGTTTACCTTATCTATATGATATGCCTGTTCTGCGTGTTTGTCGGGACGCTACTCTGGTGCGCAGTTAAGCTGTTTGATGTTGATTTGGGTAACTACCTTTAGCAGGTTTCCCGCGGGACAAGTTGATTTAGGCTCCGGAAAAACGGATTTTGGCGAAGGGTAAATGAAAAAAGCTGCGCACGTTGCGCAAAAAAGTTCACAAAATATTTGCACAATAGAAAATAATCCCTACCTTTGCACCGTCTTAGAAATAAGAAGACATGGTGAATGTAGCTCAGTTGGTTAGAGCATTGGATTGTGGTTCCAAGGGTCGTGGGTTCGAGCCCCATCTTTCACCCTCCTCCTTTTTATTTTTATTATAGATAAGGGTTGTCTTTTAGAAGATAGCCCTTATTTATTTTATTATGTATTTGTATTTGTAACAATTAATATTTTATCGTAATGAAAAAGATACTTCTATTCTTGGTAATTTCTTTATTGCCTTTATCTCATGCGTTCGCTAAGCGACCGGCTGAAAGCATGAATGTGATGACTTTTAATATCCGTTGCAGCGTAAAAGCGGATGGTCTTAACTGGTGGGAAAATCGAAAAGATTTAGCGGCCAACGTCATCAAGTTTTATGACGTGGATATATTCGGTTCGCAAGAGGTGTTGCACAACCAGTTAACCGACTTGTTAGACAGATTACCCGGCTATGCGTATGTGGGCGTTGGGCGTACAGACGGCAAAACAGAAGGAGAATACTCACCGATCTTCTACAAGAAAGAGCGCTTCTCATTACTGAAAAGCGGAAATTTTTGGCTTTCTGAGGATATAAACGCCGTCGGCAAAAAAGGATGGGACGCAGCATGTGAACGGGTTGCGACATGGGCGATCTTGAAAGATAAAAAAAGCGGGAAAAAGTTTTTCTTCTTGAATACGCATCTAGACCACATGGGGAAAGTAGCCCGCCACAAAGGGGCTATGTTGATTCTCGAACAAGCCAATCAGTTGTCTGAAAACTTACCGATCATCGTCACCGGCGACTTCAATGCTGTTCCGGCAGATGCCCCCATTCAAGTATTGACAAAAACCAGTGACCCGCTCCATTTAACTCATACACGTACAATCGCTCCTCTGCGATATGGCCCTGAATGGACTTTTCACGATTTCGGACGTTTACCTTTGGAAAAACGTTCTTTCTTGGACTACATTTTCATCAAAGGGGATATCCAAGTCATTCGTCATGGAGTGTTAGCAGAAAGCCTGGGAAACCTTTATCCTTCGGACCACTGCCCTGTTTTATGCGAAATTCTTATCCAATAAAATACGGAATATTTGTTTTTGTAACAGATAACCCATATCTTTGTATGCGTTAGACAATACAATAACAAGAATATTTTTTTACATTGGTCTAAAGAATTGAGAATTAAAAACACAACAAAAAAGGCTGCTTGGGAAAGTAGCCTTTTTTATTTATGACAAAGAGAACTGTAAAATTGGTTATTCCTTCTGTAAATCATGTACAAAAGCAATCCTTCCATTTATTACTTTTGCAGGTGAATAACCGATCAAATTTTTCATTAAAAGATTATATGATGTTACGAAAAATCAGACTGACATTCGCCATCCTGTTCTTCACCGTAATCACGCTGTTGTTTCTCGACTTTACGGGTACGCTTCACGCTTGGTTCGGGTGGATGGCAAAAATACAATTCTTGCCCGCGCTGTTGGCGTTGAATGTGGGAGTTGTCTTGCTGCTCGTGGTGCTGACGCTGCTCGTCGGACGTGTTTATTGTTCCGTTATTTGTCCGCTCGGCGTGTTTCAAGACATCGTTTCATGGATGAGCGGACGGCGGAAAAAGAAGAAGTATCGCTTTACGTATTCTCCCGCTCTGTCGGGATTGCGTTACACCGTTCTGGGGCTGTTCGTCGTTGCCCTTGTTGCCGGAGTCGGTTCGGTAGTCGCACTTTTGGCGCCATACAGTTCGTACGGGCGAATCGCGTCCAACCTTTTTGCTCCGCTGTATGGATGGGTAAACAACGGACTTGCCTATTTGGCCGAGTGGGCCGACAGCTACGCGTTTTATGAAACGACGGTCTGGCTGAAAAGTCTGCCTACGTTCCTCATCGCGCTGCTGACTTTCGTCGTGCTGATTATACTGGCATGGAAAAACGGCCGCACTTATTGTAATACCATTTGCCCGGTGGGTAGCGTGTTGGGGTTCCTGTCTAAATTCGCCCTGTTCCGGGTGACAATCGACGCGGACAAATGCAAATCATGCAGCCTCTGTACGCGCCAATGCAAAGCGGCCTGCATCGACTACAAAAACCATCAGATCGATTACAGCCGTTGCGTAGCCTGCATGGATTGCATCGACACCTGCAAGCATGATGCCATTCGGTTTCAAAACCGGTTAAAGAAGCCGCAAACGGCTGCAAAACCGGCAGACAACAACCGACGGAGCTTCCTGACCGCCACGGCATTATTGGCAACAACCGCGACCCTGAAGGCGCAAGAGAAAAAAGTAGACGGCGGATTGGCTGTCATCGAAGACAAAAAAGTACCCGACCGCACAACGCCGATTCTCCCGGCAGGTGCATTGAGTGCACGCCATTTCGCCCAACACTGCACCGCCTGCCAACTCTGCGTTTCAGTCTGCCCCAACGAAGTGTTGCGCCCCTCCACCAGCCTGCTGAAGCTCATGCAGCCGGAGATGTCATACGAACGCGGTTATTGCCGTCCGGAATGTACCAAATGCGCAGACGTCTGTCCCGCCGGCGCCATATGGCCGATTACCGTAGCCGACAAGTCGGCCACCCAGATTGGTCATGCCGTATGGGTCAAGAAGAATTGCGTTCCCCTGACCGACGGCGTGGAATGCGGCAACTGTGCCCGCCACTGCCCGACTGGTGCCATCCTCATGGTCGCATCCGACCCTGCCGCCCCCGAATCGCCCAAGATTCCGGTTGTAAACGAAGAACGCTGCATCGGGTGCGGTGCCTGCGAAAACCTCTGTCCGGCACGGCCATTCAGTGCCATTTACGTGGAAGGCTATACCGAACATCATGTCATTTAAATCCAAACATTCAAAAACAGTACCCTATATGAATCATCAACATAAACAATCCCTTTCCCGCCGTGACTTCTTCAAAACCATGGGCACGGCGGGAATTGCCACCGCCGGTCTTGCTGCCTGTTCAAACGAAAACAACGGGACGAACGCCGCCAATCTGACCGGCACGGGTGAAATGACCTACCGGACCAATCCCACTACGGGCGACCGCGTCTCGTTGTTGGGCTTCGGGATGATGCGCCTCCCTTCCGTTGGCGGCCGAAGCGCACGCGAAGGGAATGAGGAAATCGACCAAGAGATGGTGAACCAGTTGGTAGACTACGCCCTCGAACACGGTGTAAACTATTTCGACACCTCCCCCGCCTATTGCCGGGGCAAGTCCGAACATGCGACGGGTATCGCCCTGAGCCGCCATCCCCGCAACAGCTATTTCATCGCCACCAAACTCTCCAACTTCGCCCCCTCCACCTGGACGCGCGAAGGTTCCATCGCCATGTACCGCAACTCGATGAAAGAGTTGCAGGTCGACTACCTTGACTACCTGCTCCTACACGGCATCGGCATGGGGAACGACGGCATGAAAGAGTTCGAAGAACGTTACATCAACAACGGCATCCTGGAGTTTCTTTTGGAAGAACGGAAAGCCGGGCGCATCCGCAACCTGGGCTTCTCTTACCACGGGGACATCAAAGTGTTCGATTACCTGCTTTCCAGGCACGACTACTATAAATGGGATTTCGCCCAGATACAGATGAACTATCTTGACTGGAAATATGCCAAAGAGATCAACCCGCGCAACACCGACGCCGAGTATCTCTACAACGAACTGGCGAAGCGACACATTCCCGTCGTCATCATGGAACCGCTGCTTGGCGGACGGCTCTCCAACGTGCCCGACCGCATCGTGGCACAGCTCAAGCAACGCGAACCTGAGCTCAGTGTAGCTTCGTGGGCCTTCCGCTTTGCCGGAAGTTACCCGGATGTATTGACCGTTCTCAGCGGCATGACGCGCATGGAGCACCTGCAAGACAACTTGCGTAGCTACTCCCCGCTCAAACCGCTGACCGACGACGAGTTCCGGTTCCTGCAAGACACCGCCACCTCGATGATGCAGTTCGACACCATCCCGTGCAACGACTGCAAATATTGCATGCCCTGCCCTTACGGCATCGACATCCCCGCCGTCTTGTTGCACTACAACAAATGTTTGAACGAAAGCAACATCCCTGCCAGCCGGCAAGACCCGCGCTATCGCGAAGCACGCCGCGCCTTCCTCGTCGGCTATGACCGCAGTGTACCGAAGCTCCGCCAAGCCAACCATTGCATCGGCTGCGAACAGTGCAACCCTCATTGCCCGCAACGCATCGACATCCCCGCCGAAATGCAACGCATCGACCAATATGTGGAAAAGCTAAAGCAGGAAACGCTTTGAGTAATTGACAATTAACAATTGACAATAGACAATTATTTCACGCAACCCCCAATTGTCAATTGTCAATTGTCCATTGTCAATTACTTCAGTACGGTTCCGAGGCTGCGCTTGCCGTCCATTTTGATGACGATGGGATGGTCGAAATGGACGTGACGCAGGTAGTCGGTTTCTTCGACGGCGGGCAGGGCGTCGAGATAGGCCTCGTCGAACCAGCCGTCGCCTTTGAAGGGGTTCACCGTGAAATAGCCGACACCAAAGGAGGTCAGGTTCTGGAAGAAGTGCGTCCCTTGACTCGGCTCGATGCGGTAGTTCTCCAACCCGCACTCGACAATCACACGTGCATTGCTGATGTGCGGCCACTTGACGGGAATCCCCAGCCACGCATCGCTGCTGCCCCAGCGACCGGGGCCTACCAAGACGTAGCCGCGCTCCGTGTCGGTAAACTGCCGGTTCATCTTCTCGATTTCGTACGCAATCAGTTGATTGTTGGAGGCGCTGAAGGCGCCGGTCTTTACATATATAATATCCTGCACGTCGCTGACGATACCATGCCCCAAGACGCTGGTGGAGGAGAGAATCGTGTCTTCTTTTGCAATCAGCGTCAAATCCTCTTCCATCACCTCCTTGTTGTCCACAATCGGACGAATCTGCAACAGATAGAAGGTAGCCCGCTTCGGATTGGCGGGGTCGATGTTCACCGCAAACTCAATCTCGACGGGACGCCCCATCTCGCCCTGCCCGACATGCAGCAACTGGTCCAGCGTCTCCGCCAAAGGGAAAACGTCGTGTTGCAGGATGTTGACGAAGGAGATAATCTTGCGCCCGCCCGGATAGTAGCCGTCGCGGATCATCTGGTCGTAGGGGTCGTAGGTCGAAACGATGTATTTCAACGAGCCGTCGGCATCGGCATCCTTCACCGTCAGCCGCAGCAGATTAAAGGAATCGTCCACCGAAAAAGGCTCGGCGAGGCTCTTCAAATCCAACGCATAAAAACGGGTTTGCGTTTCCCGCAAGGCGAAATCCATCGTACTCATCTGCAAAATGCTGTGCGGATGGCGCGGCGAAAAGCGCAACGTAAGCCCGCCATCGACGATATACTTGCCCAACCCCAAGGCGATATTGGCGATGCCGTCTTCCGCCTTCTCGTTGCCAATCGGGTAGAAGTTCAGCGAGCGCGCCACGCCGGAGAGAGTCGGATAGAAATGGTCGCCGTAGCGGTTGCCCACTACCTCTTGCAAGACAACGGCCATCTTCTCCTGGTCGATCAGGTTGGAGGTAGCCGTCATGTACGCCTTGCTGTCGCGGTAGAAGACCGAAGCGTAGACCGCTTTGATGGCGTCGCTCAAGACGCGGAGCATCTCATATTTGTCTTCCAAACGGGGTATCATATAGGTAGAATAGATACCCGCGAAAGGCTGGTAGTGCGAATCTTCCAACAAGCTGGACGAACGGATGGCTATCGGCCCCTTGACCACCGCGAAGAAAGACATCAAGTCCTCAATCAGCCGCGTCGGGAGGCTGGCACGAAGGAAATATTTCAAGATCGTATCGTCGTCCACATCCGTCAGCGCGACCGAATAAAGCTCGTTCGTTTCCATAAACTCGTCGAAGATATCCGTACAGATGACGACCGTTTTCGGGATGGTCACAGCGAAGTTCTCCCGCTCCAGTTTGGGATATCGCTTCACCATCGCCCCGATAAAGGCCAGTCCCCTGCCCTTCCCGCCGAGCGAACCGTCGCCGATGCGGGCAAAGGTGCTGTACTCGTCGAACCGCTCCTTCTGGTAAATCGCCACCACGCCGGTGTTCTTCATCCGTCGGTACTGCACAATCAGGTCGAATATCAATTGCCGCGCCTCGTCCATGTCCTTATAGTCGCTCACGTCGACCCGCTTCAGCACCTCTGCCGGCGGGAACATGGCACGCGAATAGAAGAAACGGGAGAAATGGTTGCGGCTCAGGTGGTAGACCAGCGAATCGTCCGGTATCTGGAAGACCTTCTGCTGCAAGTCTTTCAAATCCCGAATGCGCATAATCTCCTCTTTGGTCTGTGGATTCAGGATGATGAAGTCGCCAAAGCCGAAACGCTGCATGATTTTCTTCCGCAGGTCTTGCGGGTAACTCTTCGAATTCTTGTCGATGAACGATGCGCCCAACTCTTCGGCATAGACCTTGTTGCGTGCTTCCGACGATTCGAGCACAAAAGGAATAATCAATCCCGTCTTCCGGACGTACTGCCCGAACTTATAGCCCGCATAAGGGTCTTTGGCGCCGTCGTGCATGAAACTCATGTCCGAGATGATACCTAAGATGTTATCCCGGTATTGGTCGAAAATGCGTACCGCCTCTTCATACGTCCGCGCCAATTTGATTTTCGGCCGTCCGCGCATACGGAGCGTCTGCTCATGGGCGTTCAACGCCTCTTTGGCGAACATCTGGCTCTGCTCCAGCACGAACTTATACAGATGCGGCAGGGCGGACGAATAAAAACGGATGGAATCTTCCACCAGCAGGATAATCTGTACCCCCACGCTTGCCGTGTCGTCAGGGGCATTCATCTTGTCCTCGATAAGCTTGATGATGGCAAGCAGCAGCTCGGAATTACCCAACCAGCTGAACACATAGTCGATGGCGCTCAAATCCTCGTTGGCAATCCGTTTGGAAACCTCGCGAGAGAAAGGCGTCAGGACGACAATCGGGATGTTCGGGTAGCGCGACTTGATCTCCGTCGCCGCGGCGAAAATATCCCGGTTATCCATGTTCGGCATACAGATAATCAACTCGAAATTACGGTCTTGCAACTCCGCCAACGCCTCATCCTCAGTCGTCACCTGCGTGAAGCGGGGCGGATAGCGCAAACTGAGCGACGTATATTCATTGAAAATCTGTTCGTCCACGCGCCCGTCGTCTTCCAACATAAAGGCGTCGTATTTCGTCGCGATAAGCAGCACATTATAAATGCGCTTATTCATCAAATTGGCAAAAGAGGTGTCTTTAAACACCAAATTCTTAAAATCCGGTATTCCGCTCATGTCTGTATTCGGTCTTACTTAACGGCTCCAAATGTAGAGAAAAAAACAATACAGCAAACCGTTTTCCGGAGAGTAAATCGAAATACCCCGAAAGTAGTCCGATTTTCCCTCCGACCGACCGAGGGGACGCCTGCCTGCGCCATCTTTTGCATGTATATACATATATTAATAACAAGAAAACGTCGAGATAAGGAATTTAAGAAGTATATTTGCGCCTTTGAATATTACTCATAAAAAGAATGGATCAAACAGAAGCATTAGTACAAACAATCGTAGAAGGCTTACAAGAAAAGAAAGGTAAAAATATTGTAATTGTAGACATGAGCGGGCTGGCGGGCGCCATCTGCCAATATATGGTCATCTGTGAGGGGAATACGCCTACCCAAGTATCTGCCCTGTCAGATTCCGTATGGGATTTTGCACGCCGTGAAGCGGGCGAGAAACCCCTCTCCATCGACGGCGCACAGCGTGCCGAATGGATTGGGATGGATTATGGCACAGTTCTTGTACATATTTTCTTGCCGGAACGTCGTACGTTCTACAATTTGGAAAACCTCTGGTCGGATGCCAAGGTGACCCAAGTTGCCAATCTCGAATAAAATTTATAGCGTTATCATCTATGGAAAATAAAAACGATTTGTACAACAAGATACCCAAGAACAATAAGCCCAAAATGTTCAAATTCAACCTTTATTGGATGTATGGAATCATTCTCATGATGCTTATTGCCTTGTATTTGACCAACGATTCCTCGGCGACCAAAGAGGTAGGCTGGACAGAATTCCAGAAACTGGCGCAAGACAACGTCTTCGACCGGATGATTGTCTACAACAAAAAGAACGTAGTCGAAGCAACCGTAAAGGAGGAGTTCAAGCATCAAGTCTTCAAAAAAGACCAATCCGCACTGGGCAGCCACCCTACCATCTTTGTAAAAATTCCGTCGGCTGACAAATTTTCTGATTTTTATGACAAAGCTGTCGCCGAAAACCAAATCAACACGCAAGTGAGCTTCGAAGAGGGGGACGACGCGATGTGGAGCTTCCTCATCTCGTTCGGCCCGATTATCCTGCTCATCGGTGTGTGGATATTCCTGATGCGGCGAATGTCCGGCGGTGCGGGGGGCGGTCCCGGAA
>CALUTX010000107.1 GCA_944323815.1 uncultured Parabacteroides sp.
GTATCTCCGGGTTGGCAAACAATTTCAACAGGCGGCCGGTCGTCCTGCCTGCTCCGCTTGTCAAACTGGGAACCATCAATTTTACCGGCGAAATTTCCGGCTTCTTCGACAATTTGGTCGCCTACGGTAAGTTTTCTTCCGCCATCGGCTCCCTGCAAACCGATTTGGTATTCGGACGCAATCCGGATAAAAACATGGATATGTTCCTAAAGGGGCATCTGTCTACCTCCGATTTACAAATTAATGAGCTTTTTCCCGAAGGAAATCCGTACGGGACGACCCGGTTGGATGTCAAACTGGATGCTTATCGCCCCCGTAACGGCTCTTTTTCTGGAACGATTCAGGCCCATGTCGATGCTTTCGAATACAAAGGGTATCGGTACAAGGACATCCAGCTTTCGGGAGATTTCAAACGACACGGTTTCAACGGTGTCCTTAACGTCAACGACCCCAACGGGCAACTGTATGCCCAAGGAATGTTCCTGCACGAAGGGGAAAATTCTATCTTCAACTTTACATCCCGACTGGCCCATTTCCGTCCGGACCGCTTGGGTCTGACCCAACGGTATGAAGCGCCGGAAATATCCTGCTCGCTCAATGCTGATTTCACGGGTAACAACATTGACAACTTGGAAGGTAACATTCAATTGGACAGTTTGGCATTCTACACCGCCCCTGATAGTTTCTTCCTTAAACAGATGCGCGTCGAAGCAACCGGGCATTCACAAGACCGACATTTGGTCATCTCGTCCGATATGCTGAATGGCGAAGTAAATGGCGCTTATTCATTCACAACGATTGTGCCCAGCTTGATGAATACGTTAAAAGCCTACATTCCTGCACTCATCAACGTAACACAGAAAGAGCAGAAAACAATGGAAAACAATTTCAATCTTATGCTGACGATTGAAAACACCCAAGCCATTTCCAATACATTGAAACTGCCTTTTACCTTATTGCAGCAGGGACGCATTACCGGCCATTATAACAACCAATTCAACCGATTCCGTTTCGACGCTTATTTGCCTCAATTTCATTTGGGAAAAGCCTATTTCGAATCGGGCCGTTTAACCTGCGACAACGTCGGGGGAAAAGCAAACCTGCAACTCAAAGCCACTCATTATAACGCCAAGGGCATACGCAACTATCTGGATTTGCAAATGGATGCAAAAGAGAACCAAGTAAATACACTCGTCGGTTGGGCAAACAACAAAGAACGGACATTCAAAGCCGATTTGTCCGCCACAACACTTTTCATCCAAGAGCCACAGGAAAAGGGGGCAGACCGGTTGCGTACGGTCATATCCATAAACAAAAGTCCGCTCATCTTGAACGATTCGCTTTGGAATATCGAGCCTTCGGCCATCACCATTGCCGACCGTAAAATCAATGTACATGGTTTTTCTGTCTCCAACGGCAACGAATATCTGCACATGAAGGGCATTGTTTCTCCCGATCCGGCCGATACACTCTTACTCGACTTGAACCGAATCGAACTCAGTAATATTTTCGACATCCTGAACATCCCGGTTCTTCAATTTGCGGGAAAAGCAACGGGGACATTCAATATCTCCGACCTTTATGGGAGCCGCATCGTCAATACAGACCTCGAAGTTAGCGACTTCTCTTTCAACCAAGTGCCTTTAGGCCGGCTCAACCTGTTCAGCGAATGGGATGACGAGCAGAAAGGAATCTTGATGTTGGGAAGCATCTTCAAAAACGACACAACATGGACCGACGTCAGCGGATACATCTATCCGGTCGGCGAGAAAAAGGGGCTGTCGCTCCATTTCGGCGCAAACGACTTGGATATGGCATTCCTACATCCCTTCGTCGAACATGTCGCCCAAAACATGCAAGGTAGAGGATTCGGGAATGTCCACCTGCACGGGCCTTTCAAACAACTGACCGTGGAAGGCGATGCATACGTACTCGACGGTGGGCTGGGCATCGAATATTTGAATACGTATTACACCTTCTCCGATTCCATCCATCTGCGCCCCACCGCCATCATCGGGCGGAACGTCTCCGTAAAGGACAAATTCGGCAATTCGGCTATCGTCAACCTGACGGTCAATCACAAACATTTCAAAGATATCAGTTTCAACGTGGATGTCCAGACGGACAATCTGCTCGTTTTCGATGCCTCGCGCAAACAAAACCCGCTTATCTTCGGTACCGTATTCGGAACCGGCACGGCCTCTATCAGAGGAAACAAACAGTTAATCAATTTCGATGTCAATATGCGAAACGACCCGCGTACGGCCATCAAACTGGATTTCATCAACAACTCTTCTGCCGCCGAATATGATTTCATTACGTTCATTGACAAGAAAAAATTAAAAGAGATGGCAGAAACGCAACCGGTCGATTCCATCCGTCCGATTCTTTTTCAAGAAGAAGAACGGGCAGAAATGCGCATGAACCTGTTGCTGGACATTACGCCCGATGCCGATATTGAACTGATTATGGATCCGATAGCTGGCGACAAAATCAGTGGCAATTGTAGTGGCAGTCTGCAAATTCAATACGGGACGAACACCGACCTGCGCATGTACGGGAACGTGGACATTGTGCAGGGAGATTACAACTTCAGCCTGCAACAACTCATTCACAAAAACTTCAAAATCCGGGACGGCAGCCTCATCAGTTTTCGCGGAGACCCGTTTGAAGCAACGATGAATATCAACGCGATTTATAACCTGACGGCCAACATCCAAGACTTGGACGCCAGCTTCGCCACCGAAAGCGCCCGACGAAACATCCCGGTCAACTGCGTGCTGAATTTGGACGGACGGCTGCGCAACCCGGAGATTTCATTTGACCTCGAACTGCCCGGTTCCAACGAAGAGCTGGAGCGGCAAGTAAAAAGTTTGGTCGACACGAAAGACATTATGACCCGCCAGATTGTCTACCTGCTCGTCCTGAACAAGTTCTACACGCCCGATTATACCATCAATCCCTACAAATCGAACGATTTCAGTGCGGTTGCCTCATCCGCCCTTTCGTCGCAAATCTCCAGCATCATGAACAGCTTCACCGACAAAGTGCAGTTGGGTACCAACATCCGCACCAGCCAAGACGGCATCGAAGACACGGAGGTCGAGATGCTGCTCTCCAGCCAGCTCCTGAACAACCGCCTTATCTTCAACGGCAACTTTGGCTACAAGAACAACGCGACGCAAAAAAATGCCTTCATCGGCGAGTTCGACCTCGAGTATCTGCTCACCCCCAACGGCGACATCCGCCTCAAAGCCTACAACCACACCAACGACATGTATATGTATCTGAAACAAGCCCTCACCACACAAGGCGTCGGCATCATGTACAAAAAAGACTTCTCCCGCTTCTCAGACATCTTCCAAAGAAGAAAGAAATTGCCAAAGACGTTACTGCCGGCGGAAAGGGATAGTGTGCCGGTTGTACCACGCGATACGGTTGGGGGGAAATAAATTATACATAGCAAATATTACCCGCAAACCAAAAAAATTACTCCCCGAGCGAAATTATTTTACCCGGGGAGTAATTTTTTCTGTGTGCCGCAGAGATTCCTATTTCCGTTTTAACCAATGCTTACTCAGCCAGCGGCGGACAGGTTCGTCATAAGCCTTCAGGCAGATGTAAGCCAACACGATACTACCTACATAAACGACCACCGACCAGAGCCAATGTTCGGAAGGAGCAGCATCGGGTTTCTTGATGAGCCATGCATAAAACAGGTACATCAACGGGTAGTGTATCGCGTAGAGTGGGAAAGAGATGTCGCCCAAGAACTTGCAGATTTGTGTCGACCGTTTGTCCGTCGTACGACCGGAAGCGCCTAACCAGACTAACGTCGGGAAGACTAAAATAATGCAGAACATTTCAAACAGACCATTGAGGCAGACGGGCGATTTCCCTTCGATATAAGGTACACAGAACAACACCAGCAGCACCAGCGAGCACAACCAAAAGGCACCTTTCACCTGAACCGGTCTGAAACGTCGCGAAAGAAGCATTCCGAGCGAGAAGGGGAACAACATGCGCAGCAGTCCGCCCACAAAGTTCGGACCGTCAAGCGTCCACCCCACGCCTATCATACCATAACCTGCCACATCAAAGAGGGCAAACCCGGCCAATCCAGCCCCGAGCAGGACAACCAGCGCCGTCAGCGCTTTTGTGGAGAGGCGATGGATGAACAGCGCATACAGGATATTTCCAATATACTCAAAGAAAAGCGACCAGCTCGGCCCGTTGAGCGGAAACATCTCGCCATTACCCCGCACCTCGTAACCGACACCCGGGACAGCGGGAATAAAGAACATGGCGCAAAGCAATGCCAGCATCACCATCGACGTGGCAATATGCGTGCCGTCCCACTGCACACTTCCTTGTATGCAAAAAGAGACAGCTCCCAGCACCGCTCCCATGATAATCATCGGGTGCAGACGGATAAGGCGTCGTTTGAAGAAATTGCCCAACGTCATCGTCTTTCCCCAGCGGTCGTCGTAGGCATAGCCGATAACAAAACCGGACAGGATAAAGAAGAAATCGACAGCCAAGTAACCGTGATTAATGGTTGTGATAAGCGTACCACCGGCGGCGAAGGAAAACCCTTCAAAAATGTGGTAGAACACGACTAACAATGCCGCCACTCCCCGCAACCCGTCGAGAAGCTCATAATGAGGCTTCGTGTCTGCAAACGCAGCAGATGAAATTTTTCCCATGAATGTATGTTTTTTAAATGATAATTGATTCGTAAAGACTTATCTAAGGCGCAAAAATACAAAATAGAAACACACTCCTACTTGTCCTACATCAAAAAAGCGCCCGCTCGCTCCTCATCGCATTCCGCGCAAGCGGCTCAAGGTTGAAAGCGTAATCCCAAGGTAAGAAGCAATGTAACCCAGCTGCACACGCTGGCTGACATCCGGGAATTGTTGCAGAAAAGCCTCATATCGTTCCTTGGCCGACAATGTCAAACGGTCTTTGTAAGAGCGGTGTAACCGGCGATATTCGTTCTGATGGATGATACGGCCCCAATTGGCCAACTCCATATTGGTTTGGAAAAGGTGGAGAAGCTCGGTCAGTTCTATACGATAGGCCTTCACCTCCTCAATCGTCTCGACATATTCCTCACTGATTTTATTATAGTAAAGCTCATCCATACTGAAGACAATGCTTCCTTCGCCCGCAAAAGAGGTGGTAATCTCCTCTCCATCGACCAACCAGAAAGAATGTGTCATCCCCTCCTCTATAAAATAGGCCGACCGGCAAAACTCGTCCGCCTTAATCAGCTGATACCGTTTCGGGAAACGACAAGGAGTCACCCGCGCCTTCAACAATTCAACAGTCTCATCGGAAACGGGATATAACGACCTCATCTTGGCAATCACGTTCTTCATTCCATCATTCATTTTATTCCGCCATAAAAAAGCAGAGGCAAAGCCGAAGCCCCACCTCTGCCAACCAATCAATCTAAGGATTATGAAAACAAAACTTTATTTGGCCTGTTCCAATTGCAAGGTTTTTGTCGGCTGGTCACATACCTCCGTCGGACCGAAATACTGAATCGGACCCGGATAAACATAGCATGTGTTCAATGCCCACTCCTCGCGATGTGCGGCAAAGGTCTTGAACGGTGCACCATCCAGTTTAACCAATGCCTTCTGAATTACCGGCTTCATCTCGCCATGCCGTCTTTCCATGTTCATCATCATGGTGACAGGAATACCGCCTGCAATCCACTGGTCGGCCGGAGCCGTCGTGTTGCGTACGGAAGACATATACCCTGTCTTACCAGCAGCAATCAGGCAAGAAGCCGTATATCCCAATGAATAACAATAATCAGCATCGTAGTTAGACGGAGCCGCGCAACGTCCTTCGTAACCGAAGAAGTGGTGCTGAGCAGCAAACTTACCTACATACTTGCCTTCCGCCTTCCATTCTGCCAACTTCTTGCCAACCATCTCTGACAACAGCTTTTCTGTCTCGATGAGCGACACCTGCACATTACCGTGCGGGTCACGATCCAAAGACAACTGACGTGCCACGCCTTCCGGCAGAGAGGCATACAAGTCGGCATTTTCTTTCGTCAACTGGCTAATGATATAAGCACGTTGTTCGCTCTTATCCACCTGTTTGAATTCAGCATCGTGCGTAGCCAAGAAATCATTCAGCTCAGCAATCAGACGCTTCATAGCAGGTACGAACTCAATCAATCCTTCCGGAATCAAGACCGTACCGAAGTTGTGTCCCGCAGCAGCACGTTTAGCTACCACATCAGCAATATACGTCACGATGTCGTCCAGCGACATGTTCTTTGCCTCTACCTCTTCCGAGATGATGCAGATATTCGGCTGTGTCTGCAAAGCGCACTCCAACGCGATGTGCGAAGCCGAACGACCCATCAGCTTGATGAAGTGCCAATACTTCTGTGCCGAGTTACAGTCGCGTTCGATGTTGCCAATCACCTCCGAGTAAACTTTACAAGCCGTATCGAAACCGAAAGAGGTCTCTATCTGCTCGTTCTTCAGGTCACCGTCGATGGTCTTCGGGCAACCGATTACCTGCACCCCTGCGCCGATCGCCTTATAGTATTCAGCCAACACGCACGCATTCGTGTTCGAATCGTCACCACCGATAATCACCAGTGCCTTAATATTCAGTTCTTTCAAGATCTCCAATCCCTTGTCGAACTGCTCCTTCGTCTCCAGCTTGGTACGTCCCGAACAAATCATGTCGAAACCACCCGTATTCCGATATTCATCGATAATATCAGCTGTCAACTCCATGTATTTATGATCAACCAAACCGCCCGGGCCCAAGATGAAGCCATACAGACGCGAATCCGCATTGTGCGCCTTGATACCGTCAAACAATCCAGCAATTACATTGTGCCCGCCCGGTGCCTGTCCGCCTGACAGAATCACACCTACATTCATGGCCGGCATGGCCTTCTTCTCATCCGTTGTCTCGAACGTAACCACCGGCATCCCATACGTGTTGGGGAATAACTTCCGGATAGCATCTTGGTCGGCAACCGATTGCGTAGACGCACCGTCTACCGCCTTCACAGCTCCTTTCAATGCAGCCGGAACCTTCGGTTGGTAAGCTGCTCTTGCGATTTGTAATGCACTCTTTGTCATCATTGAATCTGATTTATTTTGATTTTATCTGATTTCTACCTGTTGAAAGGCGATGCAAAGATATATCTTTTCCTGCAAATTTCCATACCTCTTATTTATATATGGCAGATTTTTCTTAATGGAACGGGAACAGGGGAAGCATCTCTAAAAAGCGTTAAAGAATTTGGCAGTATCTCTATTTTGTCCCATTTTCGCGCCCGATTTTACGAACAAGTGTTTTGTAATCCTCATCGGAGGCAAGGAAAATGCCGGATAAGATGACTGGGTAAAACCAATCAGCTTATCCGGCGTTTTCCATTAAAAATAGTGAGCTTATGAAAGAATTAGATTTAACACAAGGAAATGTTTTCAAGGTTTTGCTGCAATTCGCCTTGCCTTTCTTAATCGCCAATGTGCTGCAAGCGCTTTACGGCGGAGCAGATTTGTTTGTCGTCGGACAGTATGACGACCCTGCAAGCGTGGCGGGAGTCGCCATCGGCAGCCAAGTGATGCAAACAATCACCGGTATCATTCTCGGCCTGACAACGGGTACGACCATCCTGATTGCGATGGGAACCGGTGCCAAAGACGACGGGAAAGTAGCAGCCACCATCGGGACCTCGGTCTATTTCTTTGCCGTCGTGGGCGTTATCCTAACGCTTATCATGGTCTTGCTGCACGAGCAAATTGCGGTGTTGATGCACACGCCGGAAGAGGCGATGAAAGACACGTTGCATTACATCCTGATTTGTTCCATCGGGATACCGTTTATCATGGGATACAACGTGGTGTGCGGTATCTTGAGAGGATTGGGCGATTCGAAGTCGCCGCTCTATTTCGTGCTCATTGCTTGCATCATCAATATTGCCGTCGATTTCCTGTTGGTAGGCGGATTCGGTATGCGTGCGGCCGGAGCAGCCACTGCAACCGTGCTTTCGCAAGGTATCAGCTTTTTGGCTGCACTTTGGTTCTTGCATCGTCGCGGATTCCACTTTCCATTCGGTTGGCAGAACATCCGCCCCAATAAGTTTCTTTCCGGACAGATTGTAAAACTGGGTGCACCGATTGCGTTGCAAGATGCATTGATTAACATCTCGTTCCTGATTATCACCGTGATCGTCAATCAAATGGGCGTAATCGCATCCGCCGCATTGGGCGTGGTGGAGAAGATTATCGTGTTTGCCATGCTGCCCCCTACGGCAATCGCCGCAGCCGTCTCGACCATGACCGCCCAAAACTATGGTGCCGGATTGATACAACGCATGACTCGCTGCCTCTATTCCGGCATCGACATGGCACTGGTATTTGGAGTATCGGTATGCCTCTATTCTCAGTTTTGTCCCGAAACACTGACAGGGATTTTCACGAAAGACGCCGCCGTCGTCGAAATGGCTGCCGGCTATTTGCGTGGGTATAGCATTGACTGCATCATCGTCAGTTTCGTGTTCTGCATCAATTCCTATTTCAGCGGACAAGGCAACTCGTGGTTCCCGATGATCCACAGCATGATTGCGACATTCCTGTTCCGTATCCCGCTCTCCTACCTGTTCGGCCAACTAGATTCGACCGATCTGCAACTGATGGGATACGCCCCACCTTTGTCAACCATGGTTTCTTTGCTCATCTGTTTTTGGTATTTGAGGAGGAATAAGCGGAAGTACGAACGATTGACAGCGATAGCCGATAAAGGGTGAAAGTATGACAATTCCTCCTTAAACAAAACTTTCTCTACTCCCTAAGAAGAAAACTGTCGCTTCCTCGATGCAAAAACGAATTACTCCCGCAGCAGTTCTTTAATCAACGACGGTGATTGTACAAACAGCGGCGGCGTTTA
Organism: uncultured Parabacteroides sp.; assembly: GCA_944323815.1. Taxonomy (GTDB): domain Bacteria; phylum Bacteroidota; class Bacteroidia; order Bacteroidales; family Tannerellaceae; genus Parabacteroides. The sequence continues at coordinate 8,941 of CALUTX010000107.1, forward strand.
TACAATCGTCACCGCTGATTATATAAACGCCGCCGCTGTTTTAAGAATTTCTCCTATTTCCCTTTATTTGTAGCGGAGTGCGAAAAACATCTTCTCTGCTGCAAATATAAATATATTAAGGTATCATTCCGATATAATATCTACTTATGTCGAGGAAGGCAGATAAAAGATGAAAAATCACGCATCCCTTGATTACCATTTTAACAATACGAGCGTGGCAAGCGGGAAACTTATATGTTAAAATTGAAATCTTGATAAATTTTTTATGTAATATCGTACCACAAGATAAAAAAAATTCATATTTTTGACACCGAAATGAAACAGGAAAAAAGTTCCGGCAGGACTCTTTCCGAACAAAAAGCGGCGTCGGGCTTGTAAACAGACGAGAAAAAGCCGGTTTGCAAGCGGGAAGTGCCGAATAAAGAAAGTTAGAATACATTGAAGTGATTTAAACTTATTTCATTCTCTTAAAACCGTATCAAAATGTTAAAGCACAGCGTACAAATTGAATTAT
>CALUTX010000108.1 GCA_944323815.1 uncultured Parabacteroides sp.
TGTCTTTTTTAGAATTTTAAGCCCCTCAAGACCTTTAACCACCGCATCTCTCTCGATTGCGGGTGCAAAAGTAGTAGTTTTTTTATTAACCGCCAAATGTTTTGGGAGGTTTTTTGTTAGAAAAATTACAATAAGCTGAATTACAATGCAATATAAAATGTAAAAAATCTCACTCCTGCATCTTCCTGTAATAACGAGGCGCATAATCAGGCCATAATTCCGGATGAAACAGGCTTATTAAATCTTTCAACAAATAATCCGGATGCAAGGGGAATTCTTCATAATAAGGAACTATTCCTGTATTACACGTATAGATATGCCGATTCTTGAACGCATCAAAATTCTCATACGGTGTATATTCGGCACGCAAATCGCCATAAGTCATTTCATAAGACTGATTATATTTCAACAGCCACAAATCCGCATGGATTGCCCGGTCGAGCACCGTTTCAAATGTCAAAGGGACACTTCCGGAGCCGGGTAATTCCCGAAAAATATAGTCCGCTCCCGCATCTTGAAACAAATGAGCCATGTAACTATCACCTGCCGGCACAAACCAAGAAGAGCCAAACCGTTTCTCTGCCAACACGATCGGACGCGGCATCTCATCCGTTATCCGGGCCTTCAACGCCAAATAACGCTGTTCCGTCGCACGAAAAATCGAATCTGCCACCGCCTCCTTACCGAACAACAAACCGTAAAAACGAATCCACTCCGTCCGTCCCAATGGCAACGATTCCATATAATCTGCTCCCTCAACAATCGGAATACCCAATTTCTCCACGGGGCCATAGCCACTATTTTGGAAAGGAGAAACAATTACCAATTCCGCCTTCCGCTCGATCATCTTTTCCACATTGGGAGCCGTCGCCTCCCCTATATCGGCAATCTGTCCGCTTTTCAAACCGGCCTGAATCGATGGCAAGTCCATATAACGCGATTCGCAGACCCCTACAATCCGCCCCGTCTCGCCCAATTGTTCCAATATAGCCGCATGGACAGAAGTATAGACTACCACATGCTGCGCCGGCACCCGTACCACTGTTCCTTTCGGCAGTTCTGTCGGCAGCGGCCGCTCCCGGTCAACCAACAGATAACGCTGCAACAGACGGGTACTGTCCCACGGGTCGCGCACCTCCACCTCCGTATAGTCTGCAAAGCGATGAATGGAAAATCCTTGTGCGTAGCGGATGGTGTCGGAAAAGAGGGGGGAATCCGAAGACAGGTTCTGCCTTGTCTGGCAAGAAAACCCGACAAGGCAGAACAATATCAAAAGCCAATGAAACTGTCTCATTCTACAAACCAAACCGTATTAGGCCCATACCCTTTCGCATCAACAGGAGAACCAAACATTTCCTTTCCCTCTTTGTCGAACACGTAAACCGTCCCTGTTTCCGTATAAGGCGCATCTGTAATAAAGATACTACCTTCTGAATCGACATTGATACTACTTAATGTAGATACCTTATTAATCTCCGGAATCAGATTATCATTCTCCAACTCGCCAGTCAAGGCATTGTATTTGGAAACACAAATACTTGCTTCATCTCCATATTGAGCATACAATACATATAATGAATTACCCACCAAATCCATCCGACTGCCATTACCGATAGTCCTAACTACATTTGTCTCTCCATCAATGCATTGTAACGTATTCGGCACATCGCCATAATCACCCATCGAAATGACATAAATATCTCCACGCGAATTTGCTTCCAAACGATTCGGGTTGATTGTCACCTCTATTTCTTTTTCTACCTCCAAGCGATACAAGTCAATCACCGAAACCGTTGTTCCATAATTCGGATAATCCAATCCACCCGAGTTGGCAACATACAATCTGTTATTGGATATTACAATCTGTTCCGGATAACGTCCTACTGGAATCACCTTTTCCACCTCCAAAGAGGCCGTATCCAACACCGCCACAGCATGCCCGTAATAATAAGTCATATATACCTTACCCCCATCGGCAGCCAAATAACGCGGACGCATTGGTTCACCGTTATCATTGGTCGGCTCAATCGCTTTCACCAACGATCCCGTCTGATCCAAAACAGCCAACCGATTGGAACTGGTTACACTCACATACGTTTTAGAACCATAAACTAACATATCCTCCGCCGAGTCGCCCAAACTGCTGCCTCCGTTCGCATTCTCATAATACTTATCATTCAGTTCACCCGTTTCGGCATTATAATAGGCTAAAGAGGCATTATTCTGTCCTTCATTTCCCCGATTCAAAATGAAAAAACTCCGCGTCAACGGTGTCGGGGTGTTATCATCTCCTCCATTGGGTTCATCGTCACTACAAGAAGTCCACAAAGCAGTGCATAACATAGCAGCACCCAAAACATTCAAATACTTTTTCAAATCCATCACTATAACTATTATATGATTATTAATAAACAAATCGCACACTTGCCCGAAACGAACGGCCGGGCATCGGGTAATAACGGATTACATCATACGTGACATTACCCAAATTCAACACCTCCGCCTGCAAACGCAATGCACATTTTCCAAACGAAAAAGTCCGGTTCAACGACAACTGCTGTTCGACATACCCGTCAATCCGGTTTTCCGAAATATTCTGTTGTAACGAATAGCGGTCACCCACAGCCAACATCGTCCAGGTTACATTCACCCAAGGATGTTCCACTCCCACCGACACATTGCCGGCATGTTCAGGCGTATAAGGAATCTGATCGCCATAAATCTTCGAATCCTTCTGCGTCCGGTCTATCGCGCGTTGCCATGTATAAGAACCGTCCAACGACAACGCAAACGATGCCGGCAATTGCCAACGAGCCGAGAGATTCGCGTCAATTCCACTGATATTCACCCGTCCCTGATTCATCATTTTCCAAATGAACATCGTCGGCAAGGCGACAATCTTATCCGTTACCCGGTTAAAATAACCGTCGACCGACAGGCTCAAATACTCCAATGCCCAATTGGGCACATCGCCGCTCCATGTCATACCCAAATTATACTGCACGGCCTTTTCCGGATTCAGTTCCCGATTCCCCAAACGGTCATAATATAAATCATTAAATGTAGGTATCCGATAAGAATGTTTATATGAAGCCCGTATCCGCCAGTTCTGTTCCGCGAGGGGACGATAGGAAAGGCTCACGGCAGGAGAAAGTTTTTTCCGATCCGGTGCCGGCTCTCCGATTTCCAACCGTTCCGTGATGAATGTGCCCAGCAAACTGGCTGTTGCGGTCAGCCGTTCATCTTGATACTGTGCAGCCAATGCCGTGAGCGACGTCCAGCGTTCCGGGAAAGGACATTTCGGAGTCGTCGCGTCCAACGTATTATAAAAGAAATCTTCTGCCAAAGAGAAAGAGAGATGTTTCACCGGCGTGTACAAAAGCGCAGTCGATCCGTAAGCCTCCCGTTGCGTATATACATCGGTCTGTACACCATCTATATATTGACTATGAAAATCTTTATACCGCGTCCACGCATAATCGTACTTACCCAAGACTTTCAGGGCAAACCGTTCATTGAACCGGTTGTCATAAGCAGCCTGCACAAAACCGTTACGGTTTTCCAACCGTTCCGTATGGTAATCGTTGTAAAGAACAACCGAACCCGGCAGACCACGCTCCGAATCGAACCAATATCCTTTCACCTGCATGTGCCCGCCCCGTTTCCAATCGGCAAAGAGGTTGATTTCGCCCATGTAGCTGTCAATATCGCTGTTGTGCCGTTTCTCTTCCGTCACGATATCGCCGTTCGTCAATGTATAAGGATATTGCCCGTCTGCCCGCTGATAATCGGCATTCAGCGTAACAGCATAATTCGAAGCAATCTTCTGCTCATACCGCAACGACGGATTCACCAACCCGAACGAGCCTCCTTTCAGCTTGATTTGTGTGTTAAACGGCTTATCCTTGAACTCCGGGGTAACCGTCCGTATGCTTAGCGCGCCTGCCGAAGCATACATACGTGCCGTCTGAAAAATATCGTCTGCCTGCCCGATGGAGAGGGAAACCATCTCTACGTTGTCGAGCGAAAAACGGCTTATATCCACCTGCCCGCTCTGCGCGTCGGTCACCGTCACGCCGTCGTAGCTGACTGCCGTATGCTTGGCTCCCAGACTGCGTACCGAAACCGTTTTCAGCCCGCCGATACCACCATAATCCTGCACGGTCACACCTGAAAAACGTTTCACTGCCTCCGACAGGTCTTGCACGCCCAGCCGTTCCATCCCCGTGCGGTCCAACACCTGCAACGGCGCCCCTTCGCGCGTCACGGTATGCCGTTTCTTCGCCACCACCTCCACGCCATAAAGCTCATGGTAAGTGGTCGTATCGACCTGCGCCTGCAAACCTACCCCCGAAAACAACCCTATAAAGAGGGCCATTCCCCATTGTTTCAACCATTTGTTGTGCATATTGCTTCTTTCTTTTCGTCCCCTTTACCCGAGGGAACAAACGTTATTCCAAATCATGGCAGGTTTTCTGGCTCGTTCTTTCCTGTTATCGGCGCCTTCCCATACACAGGCAACCCTGCATACAGTGGCAACTAAGTCGTGCCGAGGAATCATAGAACTTACAGCTACGGGTACAGCTCCGGACTCGCACCGGATTCCCTTTTACTAACGGCCCTGCGGACGCAAAACCGTTACACCTTGATTCGGGTACAAAGGTAGAAAGTTTTTTTCATTACACAAAATTCCTCCTAACCAACTATTTGATTAAAAATTACCAAATACCACGATCTTTTAGATTGCCGTTTGGGGAGAAAATGTGGTATGCCACACCAATAAAAGGCAACACGTTATACCGGAAAACGCGGCACGCCATATAAGGAGACGCGGCACGCCACGTCTCTACGGGGGTGATAAATTCCCGAAATCCCGGGGAATGTTCCTCACGACCGTTCTAATTTTCCCTACGACCGTCCTAATTGCGACTACAACCGTCCTAATCACCTATTGCGACGGTCCTAATTCCCCATGACGACCGTCCTCGCGGCGACGAAGTCCCAGCCGGCGGCCATCACGACCGTCCCCGTAACGGTGAAGTGCCGGGAAAGTAGGAAAGAGGTACGGGGTAATTACAACGGAACAAACGTTTACTTCTTCTCCAGCCCTTCTTTCCGCCTTTTCCCCGAATGGTTTCAAACAAGCGATTCTCGCGAAGTTCAGCTTTTTCAATTTGTCAGGGATAATGGGCATCAGCAAGACAAAAGCAGGCGACTCCGGCACTGACTGCCTACTACCCATTCCAACTGTCACCCCAAAGGCTTTTTTATCGAACAAAAAGACACACGCCGGACATCCGGATTTTTACCTCAAATAGGCAAAAACAGACCTCCGAACAGGCTCAAAGGTAAAAAGACATCAAAAATCAAGACATTTTTATAGAACCATTCACACTTTACCGTGTGCAAAAATAAATTATTGGCAGGTTAATTTTGTCCACTTCTATCATCAGATTCGGGGAGAATGCTATGAAATTCCAACTTATACCCAACCCCCGTAATCGAAACAATATCAATTCCGGGAATCGGTTTTAACGCCTCTTTCAGTCGCGCGATTGCTGTTTGAATCGATTGCTTTCTCCTAATTCCATTCGATAGCCCGTTCCGGGAACAGAACTGATTTCTATGCCAAAATCTTTCAACATTTTCCGTAAAACATTCATTTCTTGGTAAACACGCTTTTTATCTTCATATTGAAGCACCTCAATATTCTTATAATCATGAATATAAGTAAGTAAATATTCAAAAGACAAAACATGGTCCTCCGCTTGTAAAAACGCACAAAAATATTTCTTCTCCAAATTCTTCAACTGTAATATTTGTTCGCCACTTTTCAAGACACCATTCAGTTCATCAAAAAACAAATCCTCCCTCAAGCGAAGATAATTATCCGATTCTCCCGTATTTTTCTGTTTCCATTTCTCATACTTATAAAAAACGGCAAGTCCTATCAACCAAACCAAAAACAAATACGCATACCACTGATTTAACAATGCAGCAATCGACAACTGCATGTATGCGCGCAAGGTTATATGATTTGCTTCAACAGTATTTTTTCGATACACGCATTCATCCAACAAAAATTTTTCTTGTAATCGACTTTTTGGGGAAACAGACAACGTATCTTTACCTCTCAGGCAACAAACCGCGCTCCATAAAACGGGAACTTGCTTCGCCTCTAACTCCAAGCGGAAAAGGCTATCCAGACGATAACGGCAAGAGTCATCCATTGTCAAAACTGCCTGATGTGCCCATTCTAATTTCTCTGCTCCTGAAATGTTATCCGATGAGCGAGACTCATCATAGTTGAAAAAGAAACTATCTATGTATAACTTTTTCTCCCTCATTATCGCTTCTTGAAACGCATCTTTGGCTGTTATTCGCATAACTTTCCTATCATTCATGAACGAAAACACACCAAATCCCAGCAACAATACGGTTATTCCCAATGCAATACCACGTCTTTTCATCTCTCTCAATTCATTTTGCAATGTTCAGATTTTGTTCAGATACATTTTACAACATATTAGAAATCAACTAATTGAAAAAACTGAACATTTTCTGAACTTATTTTTATTGCTCATTTGTTTTCCGAACTTATTTTTGCTCAAAAAATTATCAATACGCAAATTTATGAAAATGCAGATGAACACAAAAATTTTAATGGGAGGAGTTATCCTCTGTACGGTTATTGCCGGTTGGTTGTTTCAAAAGCAATCACAAGAATGCACATTATCCGATTTAACATTGGAAAATATCAACGCATTGGCAAGGGGAGAAACAGATGAAAATTATTTTTGCCTTAATTCTGGCGATGTCGATTGTTATGGACACAAAGTCAGACTTAGAATTGACAATCCAAGATGAAACATCCCCTATACATATATTATAGTATAGGCATCGCTTTCGCCCTTACAGCCTGCTCGCCTTCCGGTTCACAAAGAACAGAGGGTTTACAGGATAAGGAGATAACGGGAACAACAGCAGTCCCCGACACCGAAACCACCATCGTGCAGGACATCGACTTGGAGCCGGTCTATTTCCGTTATCCCTACCGGATTGAAATCCGGGACAGTCTGGCGGTGATTCTGGATTTGCACAACGACAGCCACTACCTCTACGCCTTCACTTATCCCGATTGGCAGCCTATCGCGCCTTTCGGGAGGCGGGGCGAGGGGCCGGAAGAGCTGCTCTCGGCAGACCGCGTACGGCTCTGCGCCCCCGATTCCGTCTGGGTCTTGGATGCCAACCGGATGCAGATTACCCGCTGGGCCATCGACCCGGAAGCCAAACAGGTCACGCGCGTCGAAACCGTCTCGCTCGACAAACGGTTGCTCCGCACGCTTGATTTCTGCAAAACACCGGACGGCTTCTTGGTCGATGATTACACCGGCAAGTACCGTTACCACGTGCTCAGCCCGGACGGACAAATCCTTCGGAGCGTCGGTACCGTGCCGACCCGCCACAAGGATCTGTTGGAAAACGCTCCCGCACTGGCGCAGGCATGGCGCAGCTTTATGGACTACAACCCCCGAAACGGCATCTTGGCGCAAGCCACCCAACTGGGCGATGTCTTGGAAATCCATAACCTGCAAACCGGTTTCCACACTGTCATCTACGGCCCCGGCGACGAACCGATTTTCACCGCTTACGGAAGCGAGTCCGTCCCCAAAGGCACGAAAGGCTTCAACGACGTGCGGGTCACCGACCGTTACATCTACGCCAGCTACGACGGCACGACCTTCAAAGAGAAACTGCGCCGCTTCCAAGCCGGCGAGAAAGACCCCGACGGCGGTTTTTACTTCCACGTCTACGACCTGCAAGGCAAGTTGTTACGCAGGATGCACCTGAACCGTTCCATCTTCGGGATTCACATCGATGAAACAAGTGACCAGATAAGCGCCACGACGACGGACACGGATTGCCCGGTGGTGATATATAAGAACGATACAAACATCTGATTGAGATGCGAGACATAACGATCCCATTAGTAACATAGGAAAAGAAAAGGAGTTCCTGCCAACGCCCTCCAAGCTACAAGCAGAAACTCCCCGACTTTTCCTCCTAACAGAGAAAGGAGGTGCGCAAAAGTAACAAATTAAACTGAGGTTTTCAAATGCCTCCCGAAAGGTGAAGAAGAGTAGCCGATTGGATAAAAATTTGAGATACAGAGTTTTTAATATCATAAAAATTAGAGAAATGAAGAAACATATCATCGGCATTATCGCTTTTGCTGCAATCACCGTAGTAGTGGGATGGGGATACATCCAAAATAAACAGAATGTAGTGTTGTCAGATTTGGCATTGGAAAATGTGGAAGCATTGGCAGACAATGAATACCATGAAGGTTATTGCTCATGGCGAACAGGGCACAGTTCATTAACTGGATGGGTTGCTATTTGTGACCATTTAGGAGTAGGATCTATTTGCGAATGTGGAACCCCTGATAAATATTATCCAGACCCAAGATAAGCCTTTCCCCTAAAATTGTAATTTTGTACGGATAATGTTGTCAAAACTCAACACTATCCGTACATAGCAATAAAACATAAAAAGCTATGCAAAACAGATTGTTATACATTTACTTATGTTTACTAATTCCATGTATCCTTTGTGCTCAAAACAATAGGAATTGCACAACAATTGACATGAACACCTCTAAAACCATTGATTTTGACAATTGGGTGGGGAATATCACATGTACCCAATTAGAGAATGTAACTTTCTACAACTGTAGAAACATGATTCGCTATAAGAATCATTTCTATTTCATGGGATATACAATGACAGGAAGCAACCTTGTTATATACGATAAAGAGGGACGATTTATAAAAGAAATTAATTTATCTGATGCCTTATCCGTCAATTCTATATGCATGATACCTGAATTAGATGAATTATGGGTAACCAGCCAATTCAAAGTCATCAGCCGATATAAAACGGACGGGAGTCTGATCAAAAGATTCTCGCTTCCTTTTAATTGTGCCAATTTATATCCAGTGGATAAACAAAACTTCCTGGTTTATTCCGGGGGCGGTCCCAACCAGATTGAGAACCATTATTTTGCCCTGACGGACTTTCAAGCGATTCACAACTTGTTCATGCCTATGCGGAATCCCAGCAAATATGCGTATAATCACTGGAGTTTGTTTGCCCCTACTGCCGGAAACAAGCAATTGTTTCTTTTTTTGCACGGTGTGGACACCATCTTTTCATACGATATTCAAAAGCAAGCATTGAAACCTTATTACAAATTAGATTTTCACGGTGATTTCCTGTTGGAAATCCAAAGACCAACCGATGACAGAGAGATGGCAGAA
>CALUTX010000109.1 GCA_944323815.1 uncultured Parabacteroides sp.
AAGTGTTCCAAAACATGGTTTTGGGGCAACTTGGCAGTTTAAACTTTGCTAATTTGGTAACATGCGGACATTCATTTTCGTTAAATAGAAACGCAGCACACTACCACTACCAGAAAAGTCCGTTGTAACCTGCCACAAAGCCGAATCAACTTCAGCCAAAGAACTTAATCCAGCATGAGCCACCGATTTTAGCACGAGCGTACCATCTGTTTGAGCATCCACCGTTACGACATTAGTCGTTCCACCGACACCCAACATATAATACTTCTCCTGAAGAATTTCTTCATCAGCAGCCGTAAATGATGCCGGTGTGTCCGTTGTAACGAATCCCGGTGTAGCGAAAGCCCCAACACTTGTAGCCAGCAGAGCACTGGCCATCAGAGTAGAAAACTTTTTGTTCATAATTCAATTAGTTTAATTAATAAATAAAGTATTTAGTAAGTCTTTTTATCCTTCTTGCTTCGCTTGCCTTCGCAAATCGTCAATATTTGTATTTTGACAAGTGAAAACGATCGTTTATTTTCGCCATTTTCTGGGGTTTGTTTGGGAAAGGTGAGTTTTTGTCCTCTTTTTGCTATCTGATTGATAAGAAAGAAGATAGATTTGAGAAAAATATTGGCGGAAAAGATTGCAGGTTCAAAAACTATGCGTATTTTTGTGACGAAATAAACGATCGTTTTTTCTGTCATTTTACACTTTTTCAATCATCCCCTAATTTGCTTATTTACAGCGTAAAACAGACAAAAAGGGTTTAGGTTTGGATGTTTCTCTCACGCGTACATTATTATATAATTGATTAGGATTGGATTATTTTTTCGATAGCATCAATAAAGGCAACAGCTTGTGGATAAAGGGCTTCAACGTCTTCTGCCGCGTAGTCGAAAAAGTCTTCATAATCACTGCTTTGCCGTTTGCTGAACAGATTCGTATAAAATTTGCTCAACTCGCGGGGAAGGATACCGGTTTGGACAAATTCTTTACCTAACATTTGGCGAACACCGGTATGCGTATGCGTTTCGATTCCTGCATGAATCAAGAGAGCTGAAGCCGCATGAAAACAAGCGTAATACATACGCGACATGGCTGCGTTAAAATACTGGTCTCTGCTCAACGAAAGCACTTCGCCCAATGCATTTCGCGCACTGGAAAGACGGTAATTTACGATATTTTTACGCAGTTCATCGTCAATCATAATACAACCCCTTCCTTCATGACGTTGTGGTAGAACAGCGAATGGGATTTGAAGGATTCCCATTTCTTGCGGCAAAGGACGATAGGGTTAATCATGACGCCCGTGTCGATTTCGACGTCGTAAAGCGGATAGGTGATGGCTTGTTCTTCTTTCCACGTCAATTGGTCTTTATCGACGAGAATCAGCAGGTCGATGTCGCTGTCAGGACGGGCATCACCACGTGCTTCGCTGCCATACAAAATAGCTGTTGCGTCGGGTACGTTCCGATGCAAGATGTCTTTTATTTGCTTAATGATACTCGGTCGCTCCATGTCTGCCTTGTTTAGAAAACAAAGATACGATTTTAATTGACAATTGACAATGCACAATTGACAATTTCAAAACAAAAAATCTGCGTTCATCCGCTCTATCCGCGTCATCTGCGTTTCCTTTTTCACGTCGGATTTTACTTACCGCCTACATTCGTTTTCCCTTTGGGCAAACCGATTTACTTTGCGGGTAATATTTTTTAACCTGAAGCAAAATCCGTTTCCCGAGGCACAAGAAGCAAATTTTCCGTACATTTGGCATTCTAATTCATCATAAAAATACAGACTATGCGAAAACTTATTTATGTAAGCACATTACTCTTACTACTTGCTTTGCCGGCTGTGGCACAGTTTCCTCTATTCCCGACACCGGCAAAAGAACAACTTGCCAAAGGTTCGTTCCTGATGGGCGAAGGGATTCAGATTCAAGGGAATGGCGGCTATGCGGACGCATTGGCCCAAAAGCTGAAAGAGGAGCTGAAGGCCATCAACAAACCGGCCCAGACGGCGACCGGAACCATCCGCATCGAACTGCGGAAAGAGTTGGGCATGGCTGACGAAAGCTATCAGCTCACCGTCACACCCGAACAGATTCACCTGCAAGCCTCTTCCGAATCGGGGCTGTTTTATGCAAAAGAGGCCTTGTTGCAACTGGCCCGTTTCGGCAAAGGCAACGTGCGGGCTTGCCGCATCCAAGACCAGCCTCGCTACCAATGGCGCGGCTTCATGCTCGACGAGAGCCGCCATTTCTTCGGTAAAGAGGCGGTGAAACAGTATCTGGACATCATGGCTTCGCTGCGCCTCAACGTCTTCCATTGGCACCTGACCGACGAACCGGGCTGGCGCATTGAAATCAAACGTTACCCGAAACTGACGACCGAAGGGGCTGTCGGCAACTGGCACGACCCAAAAGCGCCCGCCGCTTACTACACGCAAGAAGATATTAAGGAGATTGTTGCCTACGCTGCGGAACGTCACATCATGGTGGTTCCCGAATTTGACATGCCAGGACACGCGACGGCCGTCTGCCGCTCCTATCCGGAAATCTCCGGCGGAGGCGAAGGCAAATGGCTGCACTTCACCTTCCATCCTTGCAAGGAGGAGACGTTCGAATTCATCAGCAACGTGCTGGACGAAATCGTCGCCCTCTTCCCGTCGCCCTACATCCACATCGGCGGCGACGAGGTGCACTATGGCAACCAAAGCTGGTTCACCGACCCGGAAATCCAGCAGTTCATTAAAGACAAAGGGTTGGGAAACGAGGTCGGATTGGAACATTACTTTGTCCGTCGAGCGGCTGACTTGGTAGCATCCAAAGGTAAAATCATGATTGGCTGGGACGAGATTGTCGATGCCGGCGTTTCGCCCGAGAAAGCGGTTGTCATGTGGTGGCGCCACGACCGCAAGCATCAATTGGTGAAAGCGCTCGAAAACGGCTATCGGGTCATCATGACACCGCGCCGGCCGCTGTATGGCGACTTTGTCCAGTACGGCACGCACAAAGTCGGGCGGCAATGGGGTGGCTACTGCCCGATTGAGGACATTTACCGTTTTCCCGAACCGATTATCCATTTAGCAAAAGGATATGAAGACCAAATCATGGGATTGCAGCTCTCGCTCTGGACGGAACGCGTGGCCGACAAGAAGCGGCTCGACTTCATGACCTTCCCGCGTCTTGCGGCCGTTGCGGAATCGGCATGGACGCCCGCCAAATCGAAAGAGTGCAGCTTGTTCATGCAAAAGCTCCCCTTCTTCCTGCAATATCTCGACACGCAAGGTATTTACTATTTCAACCCGTTCGCCCCGGCCTCCACGCCCGAGCCCGACGCGCCGGACAAAGAGGATGTGTTGAAGAACGGATAAACAGCGAGCTGCCCGGCGACTCGCCTGTCTCCCGGCAGCAACTAATCAGCTCACGGACGTGAGCCGTACGGCTCACACTTGTGATTCGATCGGCTCACCCTTGTGATTCATACGGCTCACAGGTGTGAGCCGATTAGTTTCTACCGAAGAACGTCTTAATAAATGGCATCTATCTCTTTATAAAATAATTCTTTGCCGATAAATTTGTCTAAACCGGAAACAAATGGTTACCTTTGAATGTTCTTAATAAAGAACGAACAAAATCATAGTATTCACTTATTACATAAATTAGCAAGATGGAAAAAAGTATCAAAGGAACCCGTACGGAACAGAACCTGCTGAAATCATTCGCAGGCGAATCACAGGCAAGAAGTCGTTATACGTTTTTTGCAAGCGCAGCAAAGAAAGAAGGTTATGAACAAATTGCCGGCGTCTTTATGGAGACTGCCGAACAAGAGAAGGAACACGCGAAACGTTTCTTCAAATTCTTGGAAGGAGGCATGGTTGAAATCACTGCTTCTTATCCGGCAGGCGTAATTGGCACAACGGCCGAGAACTTGGCGGCTGCCGCTGCCGGCGAGAACGAAGAATGGGCAGAACTGTATCCGACGTTCGCCGACATCGCCGAAGAAGAAGGGTTTAAGGAAATCGCCGTCGTCTTCCGCATGATTGCCAAAGTGGAAGCCGAGCACGAGGCTCGTTACCGCAAACTGCTGGCGAACGTCGAAGCAGGCAAGGTGTTTGAAAAAGACGAAGTCATCAAATGGCAATGCCGCAACTGCGGTTACGTGCACGAAGGAAAGAAAGCTCCGGTAACCTGCCCGGCATGTGCGCACCCGCAAGCTTTCTTCGAGCCGATGAAACAGAATTATTAATGAGGCTGTTCAGATAAATAAAAAAGGCATGCTTTTACGGCATGCCTTTTTTGTTTCCGACGACTCCTCGTTCCCATCCTTATTTGAATACCTGTTTCATCGGACGGCCAATCCAGACTTGGGGCTGTTCCAACCCGAAAATGTAGGCAATCGTGGCAGCGCAATCGAATTGCATCATGCTCTCTTCAAATTCATAGCCTTTCTTGATGCCTTTTCCTGCAATGATGAAGGCGGTTTCCATCTCCTCCATCGTCTTTCCGCCGTGCCCTTTCTGTATTCCGCCGTGGTCTGCGGTAACGATGAAAATCGTTTCGTCCGTCATGCCTGCCTCATCGACCGCCTGAATAATCTGACCGATGTAGCCATCCAGTTCGTGCAGTTTCTCGTAATACTCCGGCGTGTCGTGTCCCACGCTATGCCCTACATGGTCCGGTTCGTCAAAAACAATGTTGACCAACGTCGGATGCGCCTTCCGGATATACTCAACCGCGCAGCGTGCCGTCGCCGGATTCTGAGGTTTCTCCGTAATGTGCTTGTCATAGCTCAGCGCAAGTGTATCCACCACATAGCGGATGCCTGCCCACTCGCAAATGTTTCCAATCTCCGCATCCGGAGCCGCCTCACGCAACAGGCTGAAAACGGTAGGGAAAATACGATGCGCATTCACCACCCGCGAAGGCAGTTCGGGCGTCTGCGAACCCCATTCCGTATATCCGTGCAACTCCGGCCCTGCGCCCATATACATCGAAGCCCAGTTCACCGCGCTGGACGAAGGCAGAACCGAACGCTTCTTCAGCGTATAAGAGCCTTCGGCCATGAGCCGCTTCACATTCGGCATGTCCGCCTTTTCCACGCTGTAAGCGCCCCAGCCGTCCAATCCGATTAATACCACGTGTTTTGCTTTCCATTTCGCAGCCTGCGAAACACTGGCAACTCCCATCAGGAATGCCAGCACCCAAATCAATTTTGCTGTTCTCATTTGTCTATTTTTTATTATTATGTTCTTTTATTTACGGGACAAATATAGTGAAAATACGGACGAAGGGATTTTTTCTGACAAAAACTGTTATATTTGTAGTCATTGTATAAGTCAATCTTTCCCAACGGGTAAATGAATTTACATCCATATGAAGTATCTAATCATCGGCATCATCGCTTTCGCCGCAGCGGTCGGGTTCATTTCTTGTAAACAGGAGATTGTTTACGAACCGCCTGTATTCCCGAAACAACAGCAGGTTGATTGCCGTCACATCACAGGACAATCAACTATTTGCATTCCACGAAAACAAAGAAGGAGGCACGATTGTCTTACAAATGGAGCTGTAATCAAGACCGTTTCACCTGTGAAAAAGCAGCGGCGAATAATCTCAGATTTTTATTATTCGGTAAAAATGAATATTTTTGCGAGTTCTTAATGCTAAACAGGTGATTAATCGGGAGAATGAAAGTACATAAGGAAGGGACAGGATTGTTGCTGACGCTTTTCACGATTTTTTTTGCGATAGACGTCAGTTTGTATCATACAGTCGGTAAGGGATGGATTTTTTATCTTACGACTGTTGTCACGGCTGTTCTTTTCCTATTGACATTGAATTTCTTCCGGAGTCCTTTCCGCCGCTTCCCGTATGATTCGGAAGGGTTGGTCATCTCACCGGCAGATGGCACGATTGTCGCCATCGAGGAGGTGATGGAGAATGAGATTCTGCACCGGAAATGCCTGCAAATCTCTGTATTCATGTCTATCTTCAACGTACATGCCAACTGGTTCCCGGTTAATGGGACGGTTCAATATGTTGCGCACCAGAAAGGGCGTTTCATGGCGGCTTATTTACCCAAGAGCAGTACGGAAAACGAGCGTTCGGCGATTCTGATTAAGACCCGCGGCGGAATCGAAGTGTTGGCTCGGCAAATTGCGGGGGCAATGGCGCAACGAATTGTCACGTACGCCAAAGTGGGCGACAAATGTCACGTGGACGAGCAGATGGGATTCATTAAGTTCGGTTCCCGCGTGGATGTCTATTTACCCGTAGGAACAGAGGTTTTGGTCGAAATGGATCAGAAAGTAACCGGAAACCAGACGCCGTTGGCTCGGTTAGGAAAATCAAAGGAATAAGCGTATGAATATCAAGAAGAGCATTCCCAATACCATCACTTGTTGCAGCCTTTTGTCGGGATGCGTAGCGGTTCTGTTGGCTTTGCGGGGCGATCTGCAGTGGGCTGCTTATTGGGTGATGGCAGCAGCGGTATTTGATTTTTGTGACGGGTTGGCTGCACGGACGTTACAGGCATTCTCCCCGATTGGCAAAGATTTGGATTCGCTTTCCGACATGGTAAGTTTCGGCGTGGCTCCGGGCATGATTGTCTTTCGGCTGCTGGAGGAGGCTTGCCAGACAGAACCGACGATGGGATTTGTTCCTTATTTGGCGTTTGTTATCCCGGTTTTCTCCGCATTGCGGCTTGCCAAATTCAATATAGATGAGCGGCAAACAACCTCTTTTATCGGGATGCCGGTTCCGGCGCATGCGCTGTTTTGGGCGTCGATTGGCCATGCGTTGCAAGACGCTGTGCCGGTCGGGCATATTGGGTTTATTGCGGGCGTGGTTGTTGTGGCTTTTCTGTTGTCTTTCTTACTGGTTTCCGAAGTACCGATGTTTTCCTTGAAGGTGAAATCCTTGAAGTGGAAAGGGAACGAATACCGATATTTGTTGGTGATATGGGCAGTCGTCTTTGTGGCCAGTTTGGGCGTTTTAGGAATTGCCGGCGCTATTCTTCTCTACATCGTCTTGTCTTTTTTTAACAAGGGCAAATAAACCGGAATGTTTATTTTTGTGTTTGTATAACGAAATCGATAAATAGCAGAATATGATTTTTAAGTTTCTTGGTTTTATACTACTCTTTGTTCTTTTATTGCTCGGTTTGCTGGGCTTTTCGGTTGTCCGCAGTGTCAAGGAGGCATTCTTTGGGAGAAACAAGAAGCGGACGGCTCGTCGTTCGTCCGGACAGCCGCACAATCGGCAATCTGCAAGCGAGAAGTATACGCGTCCCACTACGCGCAAGAAGATATTTGCCAAAGAGGAAGGCGAATATGTGGATTATGAGGAGGTGAAGTAAAACGGCCTAACGCTTTTGGCGGAAGAATTGGCGCATCATTTCGGCGCAATCCTCTTCCATGATTCCTTGTTTGACAATTGTTTTCGGATGTAAGGCTTTCGGGGCATAGCGCTGGAAGCCTCTTTTTTCGTCTGCCGCTCCGTAGATGACTTGGCTAATTTGTGACCAGCCGAGCGCACCGGCACACATGACACAGGGTTCGACCGTCACATAAAGCGTGCATCCGGTCAGATATTTCGCACCCAATACATCGACGGCAGCCGTGATAGCCAACATTTCCGCATGGGCAGTCGGGTCATGGAGCCGCTCGGTCTGGTTATGTGCCCGGGCGATGATTTGGTTGTTGCATACAATGACGGCTCCGACCGGGACTTCGCCTTCGTCGGCCGCAATACGGGCTTCAGCCAATGCTTGCCGCATGAAATACTCATCATTCAAAACATTCATCATCTTCTCATTTCATTTTCTTTGAAGAGCGTCGGATAATCTTCTTCCAGCGTCCGCAATATGTGCGTCAGGATGGTTTCCCGATACCAACGCGATTTGTTGATGATTTTGTATTTGGCAAGATAGCGCTCCACCGCCTTTTGCTCTTCGTCATTGAGCATAAAAGTAACCTTGTGCACACGCGGGTGATTCGGTTGCGGGGATGAATATTTACGTTTCAGTGCCATTCTGTTGCAAATGTAAGATTGAACGGGCAAATAAAAAAGAAAAACCGTATATTTCCTCTATGAAAAGCAAGACCGCGACTATCTTTGTGAGAGGAAACGAGTGTCTCTTCCTTTCTTCTTCTTTATTTCCTTGCAATACTACATGCAGGTTCGGTTCCGATTATTAGTGGGAACTATGAACAATTATGTAAATTTCCTCTTCGAGACTAAAACTCAACCGGGTGTCCTACTCCGTCCGAAACGATAGACACTTTGCGAAAACGGGATATAATCACCACAAATATATTGACCTTGTAACGTACGGTTGTATCACATATACGGCAGTTATATCAGCTGCCGTATTAATGATCTGTTGGGTTTGATGTACGGAGTTTTCTGACTAAGTACATACCATATTGCAACAAGCATTTTTCTCGCAATAGCTACTTGCACCTTCATCTTGTTCTTTCTTCTTTCGATACATTGCCTGTATGAGAATTCTGCGAAAAAAGAATCTTTCATACGTGCAGCCCCCCATGAACATTCAATCATGGTTTTTCTTACAAACCTGTTGCCATGTGTGATACCTCGTGCCTTGATTTTGCCTGCGCTTTCCTCGTTACGGGGCCTTAGCCCCACCCATGACACCAGTTTCTTGGGTGTCTGGAAATGTGACATGTCTGTTCCTATTTCTGCTATTATTGAGGTAGCGCTACGTTCTTTCACTCCCGGTATAGTCTGAAGGTTTTCAATTTCTTGAGGAAACCACTCCATGCATAGTGCTGTCATCTTTTTCTGTGCTTCGTCCTTGTGTCGTTGCTGCAATTCTATCTCTTCTACAAACGGCTGGTTATCCTATGAAAGGACTTTTTCAGTGCCCTCCGAAGATCCGACCGGGCTTTTGGTCGATTTCAGATACATCTTGGGGCTGACCACGCAGTTTAAAGATTTCGAATGTTACCAAAATCGCGCCTTCTATCTCTCCGCGGGTATCGCTTTGAACTTTGAGCAGGAGGTAAAAGCAATTCTTTGGAACATGGATCGACGATTCCTCGCTCTCTGGCGGTGAGCTGTACACGTTCGTGACCAACCGTGAGGCCCGTACACGTGAGCAGTCCTTGATAGCCGTCGTAGCGGGTACAAAAGCGGAGGATGTGATCGCCGTCCTAAAACGTATAGACGAGGAGCGTCGCAATACTGTCAAGGAGGTCACGCTTGATTTGTCGGATTCCATGCGCAAGATTGTCCGGACGGCATTTCCGAAAGCAAGCCGCGTCATCGACCGCTTCCATATCCA
>CALUTX010000110.1 GCA_944323815.1 uncultured Parabacteroides sp.
GAACGACTTCAATATGTTTAATCGTATCTATCGAGTGTATATTCAGGCTGAAGCTCCTTATCGGGCGACTCGCGATAATTTAAGCCTGTTCTTTGTTCGGGCACAAAATGGTTCGATGATTCCTCTGACGGCTTTGGGAACGACCGAATATACAACCGGTCCGGGAACAATCAAACGGTTTAATATGTTTTCAACGGCAGCGATTAGCGCGATGGCTGCACAAGGATACAGTTCCGGAGAGGCGATGGCTGCCATGCAACGCATTGCAGATGAACATTTGCCTGAAAATATTGGAATCGAGTGGAGCGGACTTTCCTATCAGGAAAAGCAGGCAAGCGGACAAACCGGCATGGTTTTGAGTTTGGTTTTCCTTTTTGTTTTCCTCTTTTTGGCGGCTTTGTATGAAAGTTGGCTTGTCCCGATTTCGGTTCTGCTTTCGGTTCCGGTTGCCGCATTGGGGGCTTATTTGGGAATCTGGGCAACAGGCTTGCACAATGATATTTATTTCCAAATCGGCTTGGTTACGTTGATTGGATTGGCTGCGAAGAATGCGATTTTGATCGTGGAGTTTGCGAAGGTGCAGGTCGATCAAGGGGTTGATGTCGTGCAGGCGGCGCTTCATGCCGGACAGATGCGTTTCCGTCCGATTTTGATGACCTCTTTGGCTTTCATTTTGGGAATGCTTCCGATGGTTTTGGCCAGTGGGCCGGGTTCGGCTTCCCGTCATAGCATCGGTACGGGCGTGTTCTTTGGAATGATTTTGGCGATTTCGCTCGGAATTATATTGGTTCCCTTCTTTTTTGTATTGATCTATAAATTGAAAGGAAAATTGCGGATGGAGCGTGTCTTGCGTATGCCGCGTATGAAGATGTTTGTTGTTTTGTTGGTGTGCTGCACCGCCTTTTCTTCCTGCAAAATAGGGAAGGAATATGTGCGTCCGGAATTGAATCTTCCGCAGCAGATCATTGCGGGGGCGGATACCACTTCGATAGACAGCCTCTCATGGCAAAATTTTTATACCGATACGACGTTGCAACATCTGATAACAATCGCTTTGGAAAACAACAAAGACATGCAAATTGCCGTTGCCAAAGTGAAGGAAATGATGGCTGCTAAGCGTATTCCCTTTGCTGAGATGTTTCCAGAGCTCCAAATGCGCATTTACGGCGAGTCGGAACATACGGATTATGGCGGAAATTCAGCCAGTAACGATGTCGAATTGGGGGCAAAACTTGCCGTCTCATGGGAATTAGACCTTTGGGGAAATCTGCGTTGGGCCAATGAAGCTGGCATTGCTGAGTATTTACAATCCGTAGAAGGGCAACGAGCCATGCAGATGACCTTGGTAGCCGAAGTAGCGGCTGCCTATTATGAACTCCGGGCACTCGACCAAGAGCTCGATATTGTGCGTCGTACTTTAGCCGCTCGTCGTGAAGGGGTTCGTTTAGCCAAGCTGCGTTTTGACGGCGGATTGACCTCTGAGACCTCTTACAGTCAGGCACAGGTGGAATTGGCGCGCACCGAAACGCTTCTTCCCTCCTTGGAAAATCGAATTCGCATCAAGGAAAGTGATCTCTCTTTTCTTTTGGGTGATTACCCGGGAGGTATTCCACGTGGGCTTTCTTTTCAAGAACAACATTTGCCGGATTCGTTGCCGGTAGGTCTGCCGTCGGCTTTGTTGGAGCGCCGTCCGGATATTCGGCAAGCCGAACAGCGTTTGCGTCAGATGAATGCCGAAGTGGGAGTTGCGCAAACGGCTCTTTTCCCGAGAATTGCACTTACTGGTACGTTTGGCTTTGAGAGTAACGAGTTGGGGAATTTCCTGAAAAGCCCTTATTGGTATCCGATTGGAAACCTTCTTCAACCTCTTTTTGCCATGGGTAAGAACAAGGCACGGTTGAAAGTGGCACGGGCGCGCTATGAGCAAGAGGTGTACAGCTATCAAAAGGTGGTTCTTTCCGCCTTCAAGGATGTGAATGATGCGATTGTTACGATTCGAAAGGCGAAAGAGGTGCGTCAGTCTTATGAAAAGTTGCTGGCTGCGGCCGATACCTATTTGGAGTTGGCTCAATTGCAGTACATCAACGGTGTGACAAGCTATATGGATGTGTTGGATGCCCAACGTGGTTTATTGGATGCCCAACTGAGTTTGAACAACGCCATGCTTGACGAACTGCTCTCTTCCGTCAATTTATATAAAGCATTGGGCGGAGGGTATCAATGATTTATATCCATATCGCTATGAATTGGATGAAAAGAATCAGTAACACCATCGCAATGGGATAAACCGTAGCGTATGCTATGCTGGGGGCGGAGCTGTCGCTCATCGAGTCGGCAGCCGCCAATCCGGGCGTACTGGTCATGCCTCCGGCAAGGGTCCCAAGCAAATCCAAGACAGGTATTTTGAAGACGAGGACGCCGAATAGCGCGGCCACGAGCATCGGTATCAACGTGATGGCCATACCGACGCCAAACAACGTCCATCCGCTTTCTTGAAAGGTCGATACCAAATTGACGCCGGCCGAAGTCCCGACCTCGGCGAGAAATAACAACAGCCCGATTTGCCGTAGCAATTGATTGGCCGAACCGGACATCGACCAGACAATCGGCCCGGTCTTCCCGATGGCGCTCAGCACCAATGCCACAATCAAAATACCTCCCGTCAATCCCGGTGAAAAAGAGAAAGAGTCGGAAAAAGAGATGTTGAGTTTGCCGACTAATACGCCCAGCACGATGCCTGTCGCAATGGGGAAGAAGTCGGTGTCGGACAGTTTTTTCTCGTCATTTCCGAACAGTTGACTAACCTCCTTTAAATCCTCTTTTTCTCCCGCCACCATGAGCTTATCACCAAATTTGAGCTGCAAATCCGGTTCGGGCGACAGGTCGATACCGCTTCGGCGTACGCGAGTGACTGTGCAGTTGAACGTCCGTTGCAAATTCAAGTATCCCAACGTTTTGTTGATGATGTTTTTGTTTGTCACCAGAAGCGATTGCAACTCCTGCGTGCTGCCGAAGGGCAAATCGTTTGTAATTGTTTCGCCGATGAGCAGGGCGAGTTGTTTGAGCGATTGGTCGTTTCCGACTGCCTTGAGCAGGTCACCTTCCTGTAAAATGGTAGCGGCCTGTGGAATGATGGTTTTTTCTCCATGTTTGATGCGAGAAACGACAGCGCCGGTCATGGCGCGAAGCTGCAATTGAGCCAATGTCTTTCCGAAAATGGGTGCATTGGTAACGCGGAGCGTAGCCGTCCTGAGCGGAGGATGTTTCCCCTTTCGTTGCGATTCGAGTATTTTGGCTTCGACCACCAAATCCTTGCGTAACAGTTTGGGCAACAATTTGATGAACAAGATAACCCCGATGACGCCAAACGGATAGGCAATACCGTAGGCGATGGAGGCGGCAGACGAATGCG
The DNA here is from genome assembly GCA_944323815.1 of uncultured Parabacteroides sp. GTDB lineage: Bacteria > Bacteroidota > Bacteroidia > Bacteroidales > Tannerellaceae > Parabacteroides. The sequence continues at coordinate 3,413 of CALUTX010000110.1, forward strand.
TGCTGTCGATGGCTACCGCCAATCCGGGCGTACTGGTCAACGCGCCGGCAATCAACCCGACCAAGTCGGGCGTGTCGATTCCGATGGCATATTTAAGCGCCACTCCGGTAAGGCAGGCCGAACCGACAATCAGCAGCGTCAAGAGAATCAACGTCTTCCCCTTTGAGCGGAACGAATCGAAGAATCCCGGCCCCGCCTGTATACCAATCGTAAAGATAAACAAGACCAGCCCGAAGTTTCCCAAATCTTTAGGGATGACCACCCCGTAGTGCCCAAACAGAAGCGCGATGAAAATCACAGCCGATACGTCCAGCGATAACCCTTTGATTTGAATCCGTCCCAGAATAAAACCCAATGCAATAATCAGGAACAAAGCGAAATAAGACGATTGAAGCAATGTTGCAAACATAATGGAGATTATTTGTGTGATAAAAAATCGTTCGCAAAGTTAAATATTTTTATTTATGTAGGCAATGGTTTGTAGAAGAAAACGTGTTTTGTTGTAATAAGAGGAGATTAAGGATGGTTTACGCTCTGGGTAGATGAATGTAGGCTTAGGGAATTTTAATTTTCCCAAGAGAATAACTTTTTCTTTTATCATTCGTAATTAGCTAGAAAAATATATCTATCTTTGTCCAGACTTCCTAAAGTCACGCCGAAAAGGGGTGGCGAGGAAGCAGACATATTGATGAAGGCGTTTACTTGACGCTTTGGTTTTGACTGTGTAAGAATCTCGCAAATTCCAACAGTCCGTCAAAAACAAAGTAACGGTGAATGCTCTCGTGGTGTATTATATTAGCCATTTGTGTTGCCAAGCGGCAGCATGGGAGATGAGGCATATTATACATACATCGGCGTGGGGCTTTCGGCGTTGCTCGTTTCGACGGATTGGGCAATGCGAGAGCCTTTACACAGTGGAACGAGCGACTGAGTATTGTTCCTCACGCCATTCTATTTTATTGGTTATCTCTAAGAGGGCAAGAGAAATAAAAATTATTAGTCATGAGAAAGACATTTTTATTTATTCTGTTATTAATGGTAAATATTGGATTTGCCCAAAGTATCGATTTTGATAAGCGTATAAGGGAAAGATTTCCACATATTAAGATTCCTACAGATCGGAATTTTGATATTGAAAATGCTGCCTTCCCTGCAGATAAAATTGTTGACATATACATTTTTGGGAAGTTTATGTTTCTTACTTATTTTGATGAAGGTGTTTCCCTTTCTAATGTTGAAAAAGAAAAATTTGTAGAAGCATTTAAACAAGCTGCTGTTATTTATGATGAATGTATAGAAATACCTTATACTGTTCCTGTTATTGTCCTTTTTGGAGTAGATAATGGTTGTTATGCATTCTCTATGACATCAGATAATATGGAAGATACAAGTAGTGGGAAAGCTGTGTCAAAAATTTTAAGAGGAGATAATGATTCTTATCTACAATTATGGGTTAATTCAAATTTGAATATGTTCTTAACGGGAGTATTGGAAGATGGATATTATACTTTAAAAGAGGGAGAAGGACATTCATACCTATCCATAGTTATTGCGCATGAAATATTTCATGGACTTGCTCAATCATATAATCTGTTAGGAAATTATGTTAAATATTATGGAACGATTTGTGAACAAGAAGGACATAATTATCCTAAAAATCACACACATCTCACAACTTCAGGTTTTTGTCAATCGGAATTGTATTATAATGGTGAAAATGCGGTGATGGCTAATGGTGGATTTCCTATTCAAAGTGAACAGATGCATTTTAATTTGGCGTTTAATTTGGTTGAAACTGTTTCATCAAATGGTTTGGTGCAAGCAAACAAAGTTTATATATGGAATCATGTTGGACCAGTATCTTTAGGTCTTTTGCAAGATGTAGGTTATACTGTAAAAGCAGATTATATGAATTCAGAATATATTCAAACTTATTATGGTAAACCTTCGTGGATTATATTAGATAAAAATGGAGATTATCATGGTGCAATAGTTCTTGGAAAAATACAAGGATTAAGTCCTGATTGTGAAGAAAAATATAATAGTGGTGAACTTTTAGAGATGGAGAAATTGAAACCCTATTTGGAATCTAGATTTAATCCAACAAATAATCTTCAAATAGTGAATAATAAGGTAAATGTAATTGGTGGTAGAGGATGTATAATAGTATCGGATGTGAATAAAGAAGTATCAGTGCAAATAATAGATTTGAATGGGAGAATTGTAAAACAGATGAATGCGATAAAGGATAATATGTCTATATCAATTCCACCGGGTCTATATATTGTAAAAGTAGATGAGGATATTTTTAAAGTAGTGTGTAAATAAATGCAAGAAATAAGAAGTTGAGGGTGTATTAGAAAGGTTGATACATCCTCAACTTTAATGTTTTTTATGGCGCGGGTAATTTTTTTTGATAACTTTGGTTTTATATAAATAAAAGCAAAGAAAATGATTATGAGAAAATATCTATGTCTGGCTGCTTTTCTTCCTTATTATATTTTTATTATTATTTGCAAATAAAACAAGGAGGGACTAACTATGAGTACAATGAGTTTGAATGCCGATTTATTTCGTGAGCTTAGTTATATTGCCGACGATGAAGAGAGCATGAGGAAAGTGTTAAGTTATATCCGAAAAGTGGTGGCCCAGCGTCGGAAAGCAATTGCTTGTGCGCCTTCAGTTGTGGCAGAAGAAGCGGTTGCTTATCATCCGATGACGAAGGCAGAGTTGATAGCGGATTTAAATGAGATGTGCGAGGAGGTGAAGCTGATTCGTGCGGGGAAATTGAAGGGGCAAAGTTGGGAGGATTTTAAGCGTGAAGTATATATTCCGACCAAGAATTGACGGAGATTTTGCGCCAAAACCAATTGATTTAATTCCATTTCCACTAAATATATTACCTTTGCGGGCGGTTTAGGTTTAAGTTTTAGTGCTTCCTGTCGTGAACAGATACTTTATTTACTTGGCTTATAACGGAAAAAACTATTGCGGTTGGCAGCGTCAACCCAATGGTGTGGCGGTGCAGCAGCGTCTGGAAGAGGCGTTGTCAACGCTTTTGCGTGCTTCGGTGGCAGTTGTCGGGGCAGGGCGGACGGATGCGGGTGTACATGCCCGTTTGATGGTGGCGCATTTCGATTGGCAGGAGCCGATTACCGATTTGGATTTCCTGACGGATAAGTTGAACCGTCTTTTGCCTGCCGACATCGCAGTCTATCGGATTGTACCGGTTCGTCCGGAGGCACATGCGCGGTTTGACGCCCTCTCGCGTACCTATAAATATTATGTGGCGACGCAGAAAGACCCGTTTCGGGGAGAGCAGACTTGTCGCGTGCATGGCAAGCTGGATTTTGAGGCGATGAACGACGCCTGTGCCGTTTTGTTTGACTACCGCGATTTTACCAGTTTCAGCAAATTGCATACGGATGTGAAGACGAACAATTGCCGTATTTACCGGGCCGGCTGGGAACGGGAAGGCGATTTGTGGGTTTTTACCATCCAAGCAGACCGTTTTTTGCGGAACATGGTGCGTGCCATTGTCGGCACGTTGCTCGAAGTGGGGCGGGGTCGGCTGACGACGGAGGGGCTTCGCCGCGTGATTGAGGCAAAAGACCGTTGCCGGGCGGGAACTTCCGTGCCCGGACATGCGCTGTTTTTGGAGGATATTGCCTATCCGGATGCGCTGTTTTGTCTGGATTGAGGCCAGCAACTAATCGGCTCACACTTGTGAGCCGTATGAATCACGAATGTGAGCCGATCGAATCACCCGGGTGAGCCGTACGGCTCACAGCTGTGAGAAGATTAGTTTGGGCCGAGAGAAGTACTTGTGGGTAAGGTAGACGGGAGAAATTTATGGTGTAAAAAGGTTTTGTGTATGTGGTTGGCGTTAGCATTTGTATCGGCATTTCTTTTGGGATGCTATGAGGTGAACAAGAAAATGGCGTTAGACGGGAATGCCGTCATTCCGGTGTTGTTCTTCAACACGTTGTTTTGTAGTTTGCTTTTCCTACCCTTTATTGTGTTGTCTTACTGTACGGATTGGCTGGACGGGACGATGTTTTACGTGCCGCCTGTTTCGTTCGAGACGCAGGTCTATGTCTTTGTGAAGGCGGTCATTGTACTTTCGTCGTGGATATTCGGTTATTTTGCGTTGAAGCACTTGCCGTTGACCATTACCGGCCCTATCAAGGCGACGCAGCCGGTCGTGACGCTTGTGGGGGCGTTGGTGATTTTTGGCGAGCGGCTGAATCTGTATCAGTGGATCGGGGTTTTCCTGTCGATTGCTTCTTTCTATATGCTTTCGGCTTCGGGGAAGAAAGAGGGTATCCGGTTTTCGCACAACAAATGGATTCTGTTTACGGTCTTGTCGGTACTGACGGGGGCAGCGAGCGGGTTGTACGACAAATATCTGATGCAGTCGCTGGACGTGATGACGGTGCAGGTGTGGTATAATGTCTACCAGTGTCTGATGATGTTCTTTATTCTGCTTTTCCTCTGGTATCCGCGCCGCAGGCATACGACGCCTTTCGTCTGGCATTGGAACATTGTCTTTATTTCCGTCTTCTTGAGCGTGGCGGACTGGGTCTATTTCTATGCGCTGACGTTCCCCGATTCGATGATTTCCATCGTTTCGATGGTGCGCCGCAGCAATGTGTTGGTTACGTTTGTCGCCGGTGCGTTGCTTTTCCGCGAAAAGAACTTGAAGAGTAAAGTGGTGGATCTGTTTTTAGTATTATTAGGAATGATATTCTTGTATCTGGGTACACGTTAGCATTTATTCTATTACTTTTGTCAAGCGTTAAAAATGGAGGGAAAAAAGAGATGAAACGTTTGCTGTTAGGGATGATGCTTGCCGTTGGCTTGATGGAGATGAAGGCGCAGGAGATGGATGCGGTGTTCGCCGCGATGCCCGATACCTATATGCCGCAATTGGAGAGCGCTTGGCGGAAAGATTTGATTGATTTGTATCATTCGGAGAAAGAGGCGAAGCTGAAAAATACGATGGACGGATTTTCCTCTTTGCAAAAGTTGACGGACGATTATCTATTGCTGCAAGTGACTGAGCGGAGCACGGTGGAGATGAAGTTGCTCCCGCTTGTCAATGAAACGCATGTGATTTGTATGGTCACGACGGTTTATGGGCCTGTGCCGGATAGCCGGATTTCGTTTTTCACTACGGAATGGAAGCCATTGGAGACGGCGGAGCTGTTTACACCTGTGTCGGCCGATTGGTATATCAAGCCGGATGCGGATACAAGTAGCGTCGCATTTGTAGAAGCGACAGCTCGTTTGGATATGGATTTGCGAAAATATTCATTGAGCCCGGAGAACCAGACATTGACGGCCGAGTATGTCACGCCACAATATTTGTCTGAAACAGACCGCAAAGCAGTCGAACCCTTTCTGAAAACAGAACCGAAAGTGTATAATTGGGAGAAGTTTCATTTTAAATGAGCAGGTTTCTTATTAAATTGGAAATAAATCGCTACTTTTGTACTTCCAAATTTCAAACATTAAAAATAACCCAACAAAGATATGGCAGAAACAAGACGAATTAAACGAGCATTGGTATCCGTATACCATAAGGATGGTTTGGATGAGATATTGAAGAAACTCCATAGTGAAGGTGTAAGTTTCTTATCGACGGGTGGAACCCAAAAGTTTATCGAGGAGTTAGGTTTGCCCTGCGACGCAGTGGAAGATTTGACGGGGTATCCATCTATTTTGGGCGGGCGTGTGAAGACGTTGCACCCGAAAGTGTTTGGCGGAATTTTGAACCGGCGCGATAACGAAGGAGATCAGGCG
>CALUTX010000111.1 GCA_944323815.1 uncultured Parabacteroides sp.
GGATGTATTTCAAGAGAAGAACATTTTCCGGTTCCTGATTCTTGATATGTCCATTTTCAGTTTCCATTCTGTTTATATGACAAATCCAAGGATGCTACACCCTAAACCGTTTGTAAAAATTTTTTCCTGCCGAGCTAAATTTTTTTACCCCCGAGCTATTTCAATTGACTCCCGAATGATATTTTACTGTCAGGAATTGAAAAACCAAACGGGCATTTATTGGATTTTCACAAATTCTCGCTACATTTGACCCGTAAACATAAAAAATAACGTAAAAGCGTTTGGACATCGTTTGGGAACTCGAAATCTGGTAAATTTCATATTCCACCAAAAATGAATGTCTGAACGCCTGCGCTCTCATAAGCGTGGGATGTTCAGGCTTATTTGGTGGAATAGGTAGTACCAGAGCCTCGAGTTCCGGATAAGTCTGACATAACCACGCTATTTTTTACTTAACCTAATTGTAATATGAATAAAAACATAAACGATAAAGAGTTAATCGAACAAATCCGGAAAGGAGACGAAAAGGCTTTCAAGCAGTTATTTCTCACCTATTACGCTCCGTTATGCGAATACGCATCCCAATATGTGTCCGATGTCGATTCGGAAGAGTTGGTGCAAGATCTCATGCTTTTCTTATGGGAAACAAGAGAAAATCTCTTTATCGAAACATCCCTGCAATCCTATCTGTTTGTTTCTACCAAACATCGCTGCCTGAATGCCATTAAAAGGAACCAATTTCATGAACGCATCCACGACCAAATCTATGAAAAAATAAAGGATCAATTTGAAGACCCGGACTATTATCTGGTCAATGAATTGAGTGAAAACATACGGAAAGCCGTTCAAGAGCTGCCCGACACCTACCGGGAAACATTCATCCTAAGCCGTTTCGGAGAAAAAACCAACCAACAAGTAGCCGAGAAGTTAGGGGTTTCGGTCAAAACGGTGGAATACCGCATCAGCCAATCGCTCAAAATATTACGCCACAAGCTAAAAGACTACCTTCCCCTCTTGATCACGATGCTCAACTGACGTCCTTTTGTTAAGAATCAATAAAAAACGACTTCCACTCATTAAACTTTCGTCTGAAAAGGATGTCTATCCTTTCGTACGTAATTCAGACAAACAAGAACCATTATGTTTTCGGGAAGGTTTTTTATTATTTTATTTGCAATCATGTTGACTATGCCGGCATACGCTCAGCGGCGCGGCGTAGACATCACCGGAACGGTGATCGAAGGGGGAACAAATGAACCAATCGAGCAGGCCACTGTACGCCTGTTGAATGCCAAAGACAGTACCATGGTCGGCGGCGTTGCAACGGGACGCAACGGTAGCTTTACACTCAAGAACATCAAGAACGGCAACTATGTCTTGAACATCTCGTTCATTGGCTTTGAAACACTTTACAAAGCCATCCAAATCACTGGGAAAAACAACCCGATGCAATTAGGGAAACTTACCCTATCCGACGCATCCATCCAACTGGGCGAAGCTGTGGTCATTGGGAAAGCACCTGAAGTTACCTTCCGCAACGACACAATGGAGTTCAATGCAGAGTCGTATAAACTGACAGAAGGCTCCATGCTCGAAGATCTATTAAAGAAAATGCCCGGCGTGGAGATTGATAGCGATGGGAAAATCACTGTCAACGGGAAAGAAATCAAGAAAGTTTTAGTCGACGGGAAGGAGTTTTTCTCGGATGACCCGAAAGTGGCATCCAAGAACCTACCGTCTAAGATGATTGACAAAGTACAAGTGCGGGCTAAACTGAGCGATATGGCAAAAATGACCGGTTTCGACGACGGAGAAGAGGAGACCGTCATCAACCTAACCGTTAAACCGGGCATGAAACAGGGTTGGTTCGGGAACGCCTACGCCGGTTATGGAAGTGAAGACCGATATGAAGGAAACTTTATGGTTAATCGCTTCGTCAATAATGACCAGTTCACCATCATGGGCGGTCTGAACAACACGAACAACATGGGATTCTCCGACTTATCCTCCAGCATGTTCCAAGGCATGGGAAGAGGCGGCGGCGGAGCCGGTAACGGCATCACGACATCGGGCAATATCGGGCTAAACATGAATAAAGAATTCAATTCAAAGCTGACGATCAATGGCAATCTCCGTTATTCGCATTCAGAAAACGATGCGTACAGTAAAAGCAACCGGCAGAATATTCTCCCCGATGATAGCACCTCTTATTACAATGAGACGAATAATAACCATTCGCGTAGCGACAACGTAGCAGCCGACATTCGTATGGAATGGACACCCGATACGCTCACACGCGTCATCTTCCGTCCCAATTTTAGTTATAGCAACAGCCACAGACGGGAAAACGGCCATTTCAATACACTTAGCGGCGATATGGACACCGTCAACATTGGCGAATCTCGCTATCTCTCCGACGGCGAAGGTTATAACGTCGGTGCCACATTAGAATTTAGCCGAAAACTAAACAGCAGAGGCCGCGTCCTAAGTGGTTCGCTCTCCGGAAGACTCAGTGATTCGTATAACGAAGGGTTGAACTACTCGAACACGGAATATCGTCTGCTCGCTGCCGGAGAAAACAACGACCTTGTTGACCAGCAGTTCCGCTACGATAACAATAGCTTCAACTATCGCGTCTACCTCTCGTGGGTCGAACCCATCGGGCACAACAATTTCATCCAGGCCACTTACAGCATCCGGCAAAACAAACAGGAATCCCTGAAGAACTCTTACACAAGAGAAGAAGGCAGCGAGGAATACAATGTCCTCGACACCGCATACAGCCAGAGCTACCGCAATAACTACATCAACCAGCAGGTAAGTTTGGCATTCAAGTCCGTTCGCGAGAAGTTCGACTACACGATTGGACTGACTGTCGACCCATCTCATAGTACAAGTGAGACATTTGTAGGCGATACAGTGTTATCAAGCATTACGCAAAACGTAGTAAATCTCTCGCCGATGATTCGTTTCAACTACCGCTTCGGTAAACGGACCCATCTCCGCATCAATTACCGCGGACGGACTACGCAACCCAGTGTGTCGCAGTTGCAACCCGTAGCCGACGTCACAGACCCTTTGAACACCCGAACAGGTAACCCCAATTTGAAGCCGACTTACTCGAACAACCTCTCTGTCCGCTTCCAGAATTTCAAGCCGGAGCAGCAATCCGCCTTTATGACGATGTTGAATTTCAATTATGTTGTCAACGACATCGTAACCAAGTCTGCCTACATCGAGAATACAGGTCGGCAAATGACAACCTACGATAACGTGAACGGGAATTTCAGTGGAAACGTCCGCGTGATGTACAACGCACCGTTTAAGAACCGCAAATTCTCCTTCAACACCATGACCATGGGATCGTATGCCAATAGCAACGGCTTCATTAACAGCGAAAAGAACACGAATAAGAACATTGTCTTGCAAGAACGCGCCGGGATTAACTTCCGTTCGGATTATCTCGACTTAGGCGTGAACGGGAATATCCGGTATAATGCCACGCGCAACTCACTCCAAGGGCAGAGCGAACTCAACACCTTCAACTACGGCGTAGGCGGCAACACCACCATCTATCTGCCGTGGGATTTCAAGATTGAGAGCGACATCTCGTGGTCGACCAACTCCGGTTACTCGGATGGCTTTGAGCAAAATGAAATTCTTTGGAATGCATCTGCCTCAAAATCGTTCCTAAAAGGGAAAACAGCCACCTTGCGCTTTAAGATTTATGATATACTCCAACAAAGAAGTAATATCTCGCGCAGCGTCACAGCCAGCTACACACAAGATTCAGAATATAATACGCTGGGCAGCTACTTCATGGTACACTTTATATACCGCTTTAACGTCTTCAAAGGCGGTGGCGGCGAAGGAGAACGCCGCGGACCAGGTGGCAGAGGCTTTCCTCCGATGGGACCACCGAGGTTTTAATTGAGAATTGAGAGTTAAAAATTGAGAAATAAAAAAGAAGGCGCGAATTACATAGATATACACGGAAATCTATATATACTATTCCATGTTCATCTATGTAATCTGCGCCTTTTTAATTCTCAACTCTCAATTTTCAATTCTCAATTGAATCGAGGTACTTATAAAACGCCGGATCTTCCCCTACAACGACCTTCGCAATCTTTCCTTCGGGATCAATGACTATTTTCGTCGGATAACCTTGTATGCCGTAAAGAGTAGAGACATCCGGATCGCCGGCATTACGGACATGCAGCCAAGGCATTTGATGTTCTTCAACCGCTTTACGCCATTTTTCCTCCGTATCGTTGCAGTCAATGCCGACAAATTCAACCTTTGCCTTATGTTTCTCATAAGACTTTTTCATATCCGGAATCCCTTTTATGCACCAACCGCACCAACTTCCCCAAAAGTCCAGCACAACATACTTGCCGCGCAGTGAAGATAACGTAAAGTCCTTCCCTTGCAAGTCCTTTAAAGTAAAATCGGGAGCCTCTGCACCCTCTTTGATGCGCTCGACAGCCGCATCCCGTGCCATAATACGCTCATAACTTTGCTTGAGATTGGCATAGACTGGAGCCATCGCACCGTTACGTGCGGATTCTCCTACAACGTCAAGCATTTTGCCCAAATTCTCCCAACTCAAGTCACGAGAAAGCGCATAGACCGCCACATCCTTATCAGCATTTGCTTGAATAAAACGGCACCGTACCTCTTGCATAGCATTTAGCCACTCACGGGCAGGCGCATACGCCCTCCGCACACTGTCGCCTGGAACGCCGTCGCGCTCCATCTGCACACATAGCGAGCCCAAGGAATCCAGGCTGTTCATATACGGTAGTAATTCAGCGTTTAATTGATTACATGCTTCATAAAAAGCATCTCCACCCAACGTATAAGCCTTCATCGAACCATTGACTGTCATCGGTTTTCCAGGTAGCAAATAGAGTTCGATTGCCTGCATCGAAAAGGCTTTGTTACCGGAAGGTTTTTCAAAGATAAATACACGCTTCACTACGCTATCATTCACTTGAACAGCGAACTTTCCATCCTTCATCGGGACCGTATCCATCTGTCCTCCATCCCGACTACCAATCGACATCGAGCGCACTAACAACGTATCACTCTCGATACCTGACAATGTACCGCTAATCGTCGCTCGTTGCGCAGGTTGACAAGCTGCCATGAGCGCAGCCAACCCCAATCCAATAAAATAAACTCTCTTCTTCATATCATGTTTATTCTACATAAACGAAACCACTATCACATTTTTTTAATTGACAATGGACAATTGACAATTGACAATTAGGCTTCGCGCTCGGTGAAAGAAAATTGTCAATTGTTCATTGTCCATTGTCAATTTCTCAAAGTTCTCCCGGTCTTTCTTCACCCGTAGATCCGCCCTCTTCCTCCGTCGAGCTACTGTTTTTTGAAGCATTGCGGGTATTGCGGGCTGCTTGAACGCTTTTCTGCCGGTCGATGAGATTATTCAGCGTTGCAACAAGCGAAGCAAAGCTCTCGTCGCCATTCACTTCAATTAGTGCATTGATTCTTTTGACGACAGCGCGATAAGCATCATCTGCCTTCTTGCGTGCCTGACGTGTCGTGCCGGTTTCAATGGTTGATTGCTGCGTGTTACGCTGCTTGAAGAGCTGCATAAAGCGGTCTCGGGACAGTTGCAACTGGTCTACCCAGCCATTTATCCCCAACGTCGTCAAATTATGCGTATCGGTCGTGAGCACAGAGAGTCCACCCGGACGTTCCTCTTCTTCTTCGCCGCCCTCTTCTTCTGCTCCGGAAGAAGAACTGCCTACTTCCTCCGTATCGAATGCACGAAGGTCTTGTAACAGATTGTCGATGATACCATATTCCTGCAAATAGGCCAAATTAGTGGGATTGCCGTAACGGTCGATGACAATCAAAGCTCGACGTGCCAACTCGACGATAGTTGTCTCATAATGATAGAGCAAAGCACGGATCGTTGCCACCATTCCCACATAACAACGCTCGGTAGCACTGTTAGCTTCTGTAATTTCTTTCGTAAGAGGGTCTTCCCCACCGGCCGTTTTCAACTCTTTATCAAACGCATTGAAAGCAGCTTCATACGCTCCCAAGACTTCTGAAATAGAAGGTTCATCACATGCCTGCATATCGGCAAGTACTAAGGAATGAAACGTGTAATCCTCAGCTTGACGCATCCGCGCCAGATTAATTGTTTTGATTTCTGTTGCCATATTCAAATCATTTTAGTTAAAGAATAAATTAATTATAGGTTATAACATCAGTCACCAACCGTTCATTTGTAAAAAGAACTTTAAGATACGCTGTATCCAGCCGTTCATTTGTAAAAAAAACTATTGTCTACCGAGTATCCAGCCATCCTTTCTTAAAAGTTCTTTCGTCTACTCAGGTAAACAGGCGTTCTTTTTGAAAACTATCCCTTGCTACCACAGTAAACAGTCGTTCTTTCTAAAAAGTATTCCCGTCGACTGCCGTAAACAGCCCTTCTTTCACCAAAGAAGTATCAATCATCCTCGTTTTCTCCTGCATCGCCTCACAAAGATAATAAAATACGAATAACAAAATCTATTTTCTTGTAAATTTATTTCCATATTCAAAAGCTTTTTACCTTAATCCGCATCAAGACCGGGTTATCATCCTCTTTTAAGGCAGTACAAATACGATACCACTCGGAATAATTGCGCTTGAAGGCTTCACGGCGTGGAGCAGATAGGTTCGACCAATACTGTTTGAATCCATCCATCAAAATCTCCGGCTCGATTTCCCAAAGAATGTCGTTACTGTCCATATTTTTTGGCATTCGTCCTCCAGTAATGGTAATAATATTGCCTTTCAAAAACATATCATCTATTAATTTATGGGTGGAAAAGCTCTTTTTTGTCTTTATTGAGTAAAGCGTTAGGTATCCATTATGAGATTTATCGGTAGAACCTATATACAAATAATTATCTCCTACTCCGATAGAAGCAGTGGTCAGGTAATCATTCTCATGTTTTAGACTTTCCCAAAAGGCATATACAACTTTTTGATTGTACGCTCCCTCTTCAGGAGGCAAGATTTCAATTTCTTGAAGTTTCTTTTTCCCATAATCTATATAATAGGCGGGTGCATATTGTTCCAGATTCTGGGAAATCCAAAAAATCGTATCACAAAAGCAGTAATTGAAATAATAACAGGTATCTACTTGTGAAATAAAACGCCAATTATTCATAGCATCGCACTTAACTGCCTCTTCCCAGCCTCGATTAATAAGAGGAAGCTGCTCTCCTTGTCTATCAATGAGAGAAAACATATAATTACCATGATTGATAGGAGAACCTCGCAATGCCAAAATATTATTTCCTCCTGCATATAGAATTTCATAGACTCCTAAGTTATCTACACGCATGGAATTCAGAAATTTTCCATCCGAAATCCTGTATCTGGAAAGTCTTGGAAAATCAGCAATGACAATTTCACCTTCAGGTGTAATCGTAAAGTCTTTAAGCCAGTTATACCCGCCGGGGCCTGCTCCTATATATCCAACTTGCTGAATGAATTTTCCTGTCCGGTCAAATACAAACAGTTTGCCATCACGCATACCGGTCGTAGAACGGAGATAATATTTATCGTCTTTATAGACTAACCGGGTGATTTCACCAATCAAATTTTCGTCAGTAGTCTCTAGAGGAATCAATTCGATGGTGTCGACGAAGGTGGAGAGGGGGAGTTTGTCTTGATAGGAAGCGAAAAAATTGATGGTTTCAAACGTTTGTACGCCTTTTTCGCCTTGCTTGCAAGAAAGACAAAGGTTCCCTATACATAAAACATAGAAAAACAGAGAAAAGAAAGATTGCGATTTCATAGATATATCGTTTTATATGACACAAATTGGATGAAAAATATGAAACGAGGGTGCGCCCAAACAACTTCAGACACACCCTCGCCTCACTATAAGTAGCTACTAACGAATAATTGTCAATTGTCCATTGTCAATTATCAATTATACTTGTATGCTGCTTTCTTCTGAGCCTGACTGGCTTTTGCGCCCGGGATAAGGGTGAATCCCCAGTCATAAGCCTGGTCGGCAGGAAGCGTATATTGCGGTTCGGGACGGGAATACCAGCTGTCGTAGCCGGCAACACCTTGTTGCTTCAGGTCGACGCAGACCTCTACGTAGTCACGCGGCACGATATCGATTTCGTGTGTCTGGCGCGGCTTGTCGTACGGGCCCAACTCCGGACGATTTGCAATCTCTTGCGCGCTGAAATTGTTCCACTGGTAAGGTTTGTCCGTCGCTTTACCGCCGTCGAAGTCTTCAACCGAGTTGCGCAGGGCGTTGAATTCCATCTCGTCGTCGGCAATAATCAACAGGTTCTTGCCGCTACCACCCAAGGCAATCCAACGGGTGTCGCAGTGGTGACCGTTTTCTTGCGGACGGGCATAAGGATAGTACAACTCCTCCGCCGTACTCTTGTATTGTCCGATAGGCGAACCAGCCTTCCGATCCCAATAGTTTTCCCAAGGGCCGCGGCCGAAATATTCTACTTGCTCCATCGTAGCCGGCAGTCGGAAACGGACACCGATGCGCGGAACGACCATTTTGTCGCGTTCACTCACCTTATCACGACCCGGTGAGAAGGTAGCCGTCGCTGTCGCTTCGGAGATGGCGATTTTTACGCCGTCCAACTTCGCCGGAGTGAAATGTGTACCGACGTTCATCACGCCGTCCGGGTAAATCTTGTAGGTGACGATGAAGTGATTGCCGGCAGGCAGTTTGTAATCTACTTTGACGATGGCGTTACCGTCGACAATTTCAGCAGTCGCGTCCGTCACGTTGAAGTTACGGCTTGAAAGTTCCCAAATCGCCAGGCGTGCAGGGTTGCCGCTTCCGTAGTCGTTATCATTCGGCGCGCGCCAGAAGTTGGGTTGAATGCCAAAACCGTCTTTGAAGTATTCCGTATTGCCTACTTTGTAAGAAGTAACCACGCCCGATTGTTTATCGAAGACGAAGTTCACCTTCGAAGAGGTTACTTTCAGCGTATTTCCTTCTGTCGAAGCGGTGAGCTTGGGTCCTCCGGCCTTGTAGGCAGCCTTTTCTACGGTTTCAACCGGTAGAACGAACTGTTCAGTGGCGATGTCAT
>CALUTX010000112.1 GCA_944323815.1 uncultured Parabacteroides sp.
TGATTTCCGCCTATTTGGCCAATCTGCTGGAGTTGAAGCTCGGGGATGCTTTCTTTGTCTACTTTGTACAAGAACCGGTGCGGGCGCGAAAATTCCAGATTGTGGGGATTTATGAAACGGGCTTTGTCGATTATGACAAGATATTCCTGATGGCTGATATTCGCCAGATCCGCCGCTTGAATGGTTGGGATGCCGACGAAGTAGGTGGACTGGAGTTGCAGGTAGCCGATTATGACCGGCTTGATGCGGTTGCAGAGGCGCTCTATTTCGATATGGCAGAGCGGCAAGACCGAATGGGAAATACCTATTATGCCCGTTCCATTAAGGAATTGAATCCGATGATATTCGACTGGTTGGCAGTGCAGGATATTAATGTAGTGGTGATTCTTGTTCTTGTTCTTGCCGTAGCCGGTTTTACCATGATATCCGGTTTGCTGATTATCATCTTGGAGCGGACGAATATGATTGGTATCCTGAAAGCATTGGGCGAAAGCAATGCCCGTATCCGGCATATATTTCTTTATATTGCTTTCTTTTTGATTGGGAAAGGAATGATTTGGGGCAATGTGGTGGGCATTGCGTTATGTCTTGTCCAATCCTGTTTCCATGTGGTGAAGCTCGACCCAACGATCTATTATCTCGATGCTGTGCCGATTGATTTAAATCTCTTCTCCTTACTTTGGTTGAATGCCGGTACGCTGGCTGCCTCCATGCTGATGATGTTGGCACCTTCCTGCTTGATTTCGCGTATTGAGCCGGCACGGAGTATGCGGTATGAATAAGTGATGTTTTAAGGCTTATATTTCGATTCCCTTAGTATCTCTTGACTGTTGTTGTTTAGCATGAGGGCTTCGGGGGTAGCGTTGGTTTCGCGCATGTAGCGGTCGACGATTTGCCAGCCGATCCAGATGCCGAGATTGCCGGGGGCTTCGTCTGTCAGGAACAGGCTGGGATGCGGGTCGAAGTATTTGGAAGTTGTCATTGGGTCGGGCGTGTATAAATGCTTGCGCTCGATGATGGCTTTCCAGATTTGCGATTCATTCTTTTGACACCAATCGAGATTTGCTTGCGTGTACCCCATCAACGTGGCGAGTGACAGTTCCGGGAAAGCATGATGGACGAGGTATTTGATTTTCCCTTCATAAACCATTCGGTCGAGTAACACATTCTCTTTACCGGTAAATGGATATTCGGACATCAACCAACCTGCGATGCAATCGGGTACAAGCAGCTCCGGCAGCATGAGTCGGCGTTGGTAATCATAAAAAAATTCTTGGTAAAGTGGGAAGTCCTCTCCCAAATATTTGTCGATGGAAACGGACAACAGGCTGTCGCCCACCAGAATGTTCTGGTTAAAGCCGGAGACGTGCATGTAAACGGCTGGCAATGGCATGGAGGGAAAACAGGCTTTTAGCCATGCAAAGCCGTTACCCAACGCCTGTTCGATGGAAGATATTTCCGTATAGGTATGCAGTGCGTCTGCGTACAACTGTTTGAGCGTCGGTTCGGAATAGAAGTTGACAAGACGGTCGAAAAAGCCCGGCATCGCTGGGCTTTTCATGTTTAAGACGCCTTTACCTAAGATTTCCAACATGTGTGGATAACGACGGCTGAGTTCTGTTTGCAGGCTTGTGTCGTTTGTCTCGACCAATTGGAAAAGGAATTGATCGAAGCGGTTTACCGACATAGGCGCAGCCTGCGTGACGGCTGCCGGTACATGCGGGTTTTGTCCTTTGCAACTGAAAAGGCAGACGGACATCACGCAAAGCCATATAACGATTGATTTCATAAGTCGATTTATTTTGTTTAACGGATGAAACAGCCTTTTGGCATATTCTTTGTAACGTAACATGCGTGATAAAATTGTTTTTCAAATCAAATAAATGATAGGAGAGATACGATATGGGAGCAGCAGGAAATAAAAAGCCCAAGAAGCCGGGTAAGAAACACGGCCCTTCTTACATGGAGGAAGAGAATACGCACGAAGTTCCGTTGAAGAACAACAAGAAGCGTAAGTAACCCAAAGAGGAAAGAGATGTGCCGAAGAGAAAGGCACATCTCTTTTTTATTACCTATCGTTTGATTAGCACCGTGAGCCGGAGCGAAAGGTCGAAGAAAACCATTTTCGCATTGACGTTTTGCGTGATGTGCCTTTCGGCAAGGGCCAATTCCTCCATGATGTCAAAGACATTCCGTTCGTTGATGAAGGGCGAGAATTTGATGGAAAACGTAGCCTCTTCGCGATTCATGTAATTGAGTTCGGGCGCCTGAAAACGGTAGACAAAGTTTTCGCGCACCAAATGCTGGCAGTAAGCCAGAAAGTTCTTCTGCCGTTCGCGCCCGATGCCTGCCAATACGTCTGCCATCTCCTTCATACCTCTGACATTCCGCGCCCACGAATTGCGCATCATGCTTTTGAACTGTTCCAAGAAGAAACGGTTCTCGTCGCCCGTACTGATTGCCTCGATGGCTTTCAGGTAGTTCCCGTTGGCTAAATGGGCGACGTAATGAGCGTCGTCCGTTGTGAGGTTGAATTGGGAAACCATGGCCGAGGCGATGTCTTCCGCTTGGATACCTTTCACCGGAATACGTTGTGCACGCGAGAGGATGGTTCCCAGAATCAGCTCGGGATGCTCGGACACCATGAGGATGACGGTGTGGGGAGGCGGCTCTTCGATGATTTTTAAAAGTTTGTTGGCACACGTCGGATGCAATTTCTCCGGCAACCAAATGAAGAGGATGCGGTAGGTCGCCTCGTAGATTTTCAGGCTCAGTTTCCGGATAATCTCGTCGCTCTCCTTTGAATAGATGAGTGCCTGCGAATTGCCCGCGTCGATGTAGTCCAACCAGTCGTCAAGGCTGAAATAAGGACGCTCTTTCAAGAAACTACGCCATTCCGTCAGGTAGTCGTCGCAAATCTCCTTTTTCTTTTCTTTTTTAGAAACAATCGGGAAGACAAAATGCAGGTCAGGATGCGCAAGAATGTCGTATTTTACGCACGACGGGCAGTGGCCGCATGCGTCGTCGGTCGTTCGCCCCGTGCAATTTAAATAGCGGGCATAAGCCAATGCAAGCGGGAATGCGCCGGCGCCACCTTGCTCCGTGAACAACAGGGCATGAGGGACAACGCCCGTTTCTGCCGAGTGGATGAGTTGTTGCTTGAGCGCTTCTTGCCCGATGATGTCTTTAAAATACATGTGCCTTTTTTGTCTGTATGATTGAACAAAGGTACAAATAATCGGACAAACAAGAAACGGTTGTTCGTCATTCGGCCGGATGCCGCAGCTTTTCCCGGATGCTGTTGCCGATGAACAGTACGAGCAAGAACGGGTACAACGCCAAGTCGAATGTAATAAATAAAATGTATTTCATATTCCTATTTTTCTTCTGTGACAAGAAAAGGCAGAAAAACCCCTATCCGGGGACGGAAAAAATTGCCTGCAGTCGGAAAAAAATTTCCTCGGCAAGAAACTTTAGTTCCCTGCCGAGGGAATTTATGTTTCTCGCTAATAAATCTCCTTTGCGATGCGGGCGACGCTGTCGGAAGCCATCATTGTATAGAAATGCAAGCTCGGTACGCCGTGTGCAATCAGGTCTTTGCACTGCTCGATACTCCATTCGACGCCGACGGCCTTCGCCTCCTCGTCGGTTTGGCAGCGACGCAATTCGGCTGCCAGCGGTTCGGGAATGTCTGAACGGAAGACGCGCGGCAGTACCGTCAGTTGATTACGAAAGACAATCGGTTTGATGCCGGGAATGATGGGCACGGTGATACCCGCCGCACGGCAACGGTCGACGAATGCATAATATTTCGCATTGTCGAAGAACATCTGCGTCACCAAGTAGTCTGCCCCGTTTTTCACCTTCTCTTGTGCATAGAAAAGGTCCGAGTCCATGTTCGGAGCCTCCTCATGTTTCTCCGGGTAGCAGGCCATACCGTAAGAAAAAGGCGTTTCATTTGCCTCGAACGGCGAGCCGTCTAAGGCAATGCCGCGGTTGAAGTTGTTGACTTGCTGTTGCAGGTCGGTAGCGTGCTCGTGATAGAGTTGCGGGTTTTGCCCCACTTCCAATGTCTTGATGTCTCCGCGCAACAACAGCAGGTCGTACACGCCCAGAAAGTTGAGGTCGATCAGCGCATATTCCGTCTCCTCTTTGGTGAATCCTTTGCAGATAATATGAGGCACAGCCGTGATGTTGTATTTGTTTTGGATGGCGGCAGCGATGGCTACCGAACCGGGACGCTTGCGGATGTTGACTTTCTGGTAGCTGCCGTCGGGCATCGTCTTGTAAATATATTCGCTGTGATGCGACGTGATGTTGATGTATTTCGGGTCGAACTCGCGCAGCTTGTCGATGACGTTATACACTTTTTGGATGCTGTTCCCTTTCAGCGGTGGGAGAATTTCAAACGAAAACGCGGTGCGTTTGCTATTCTTAATCAAGTCAATTACTTTCATATCCGTATGTTATTTGGTTGACAAAAGTATAAAAAATATGAGAGGGAAAAACTTTTGTTGCAACGTTTTCCTCTCCCTCTGCATCATACCCATAGAGAGAAGCAAGTATTTATGGACGAACAACAATTGGTCGCAGGCTGCAAGCGCGGCGACGCGCAGGCTCGACGGGTGCTGTATGAACAGTACGCTCCCGCCATGTTTTCTCTTTGTGTTCGTTATGTCCATGACCGGGAGACAGCCCGTGACTTGCTTCAAGACGGTTTTGTCAAGGTGTTTACTAAAATTGAAACCTACTCTGCCAAGGGACCTTTGGGCGCTTGGATTCGCCGGGTGTTTGTGACGACGGTACTCGAATATCTCCGTAAATACGATGCTCTCCGCTCGAGTGTTCCGTTGGATGAATATGAAGAACAGGTGGAAGACCCGGATGCATCCGTGCTCGACCGTCTCTCGGCAGACGATTTGTTGGCGTGCGTTTCCCGCTTGCCCGAAGGGTATCGGACGGTTTTCAATTTGTATGCGCTTGAAGGATATACGCACAAAGAGATTGCCTCTTTGTTGCATATCGAGGAGATTACTTCCCGCTCGCAATTCTCACGGGCGCGGAAGGCGTTGCAGGAAATGGTACAGGCTTTTATGGAGGAGAAAAATGGCAGCAAACGGAAAAGATAGAGAGCAGTTGGATCCTTTCAGCATGAAAGTGAGGGAGAAGTTGGCGGAACACCGCTTACCGGTCGATACGGATTGTTGGGAAGTGGTTTCGGAGCGACTTGCGGCAGCGGATCGGCGCAAACATTCCGTGCGGCGTATCGGATGGGCGTTTACGGCGGCTGCAGCGATTGCCTGTTTGTTGGGATTGTTCCTTTGGGATAAGCAGGGAAAAACAGATTTACCCAAAGAAGAGAAACTGTGGGTTGCAACGACGGACACGCTTCCATTGAACACCGCTCCTTCAGAACCTGTCTGCGAACAACCGCCTCACAAAACAGAGCCGTTGATCTCTTTGTCGTTCCCGGTCGATACGTTTGCTTGGTTGGCTGATTGGGAAGAGGAAACGGATGTAACCTTGTCGGGCGTGCAGGTACCGGTTCATGCAGCCGAACGGGCGGTGGGCCCGGAAGCAGAACAGCCTTATCGGACGGATTGGCTGGCACAAGCGGCTCCCCCGAAGAGTCGTTCCAAGGGGTGGCAACTGGGGACGCATTTGGGAACGGGCGGACATCTTTCGTTCGACTTGTTTGGTGAAGACCTCTTGCATTCTGGGCCTTCGGACGATCCTATTCCCGGAAATCCGCATCCGCCTGTTGAAGGCGGGGAAGACGACATTGCCTCTTTCCCGAATGTGGATTGCGCACCGCCGCTGACGTTCGGACTCACTGTGCGTAAACCGTTGAGCGGACGTTTGGCCTTGGAGAGTGGTTTGGTCTATACCTATTTATATACGAAGATGAGCGATGCGGGTTTTGTCAGTCGCAGAGCGTCACTTTGCCTGCATTATTTGGGTATTCCGCTGAACCTTGTGGTTCGATTGTGGGAACATCCGCGTTGGAACATTTATCTTTCGGGCGGCGGCATGTTGGAAAAAGGGCTGCGCGCTCGTTATCACTTGAAAACACAGGCAGGAAATACCCATCGCGACGTGTCGCGTCGTGATGGGGTGCAGGGAATGCAGTGGTCACTCAATCTGTCTCTTGGATTCTCCTATCGTTTTTATCGGGATTGGCATTTCTATCTCGAACCCCGTTACTCTTATTACTTTGATTGCAACCAGCCGATTAATTACCGGACGGAGAATCCCAGCATGGTGGGGATCAGCGCCGGCATCCGCTTTGAGCTTCATTGAGGATTAGCGGACCACAATCATCACGTAATCCCGTTCGCGTACCTTCTTGCTGTCAAGCATGTTGACCAGCGCACGTCCAACCTTCGGGTCGGTGCGGTTGACCCGTTCGCGCATCTCGGTAACGGTGAGGAGCATGTACAAACAGTCGTCCGTATGTCCGTCGGGCCAGAAAGGAAGTCCGTTGTCGAGGTCGTTGACGAGTCCGTTCTGCCGATAAGGAAGGACGACGGTGCGCTTCTCCTCTTTCAGGTAAACTACATGATGCGTCAGCGTCGGTTTGTATTCGAACTCCCAGCCGAGCCAGTTCACAATCTTCGGCGCCCCTTTCTGATAAAGCCCCAAGAAGATGGCCTTCGGGTTCTCGTAGAGCGTCTTCATCCAAATCTTTCCCGCCTCAATCTCTTTTTGGAACGCTTTCAGGTCGAGCCTATTCTCTCCGTAATCGACCGCATACATTGGGGCGACGGTCTGTGGGTCACGCAGCTGGTAAAGCGTGTCGCAATAAGGAATCATGAAGTTCATCCGGTCTTGTGCCGCATTCCAATAAGCCGTTTGGAAAGGAGGAACGCTGTCGGTCACGCTGCGCGGCGCCAGCTCGCCGGTTTTCAGGGTGAAGGCACAGAGCGTGTCGCCTTGCAGGTTGAAAGTCGTAACACCGGCCGGTTCCCCTTTTCCCTCTTCATACCGGCAGAGCGTGTAGCCCGTCGAGGAGAATCCCAAGAGCTTGTTCCGGCTGAGGTCCATCGGATAGCTGGCAGGCAGGCTTTCCGGGTAGATGTAACCTTTGGTCTTGAGCATTGTGTCGAGCGGGAGCAGTTCGCCGATGCAGGGAATGGTGTCGGTAGATTGTTTATACCGCGTCATCTTGTTCTCACCGCTGAGGGCGACATACAGGCGCGTCGTTTTCTTGTCGAAGAACAGCTGTTGCCCTGCCATCTCCTTGTTCCATTTGTAGTCCAACGCCTTGAATCCGTACCGCTTGCTCGGAATCTCTCCGCCGGGCTTGCGGTAGTAGAGGCGCGGATAGTTGAGCGTGAGGAAAGCGTTGCTGTCCGGAATCTGAATCGCCTGCGTGACGGTGTAGCGGGCGTCGCCCACCGTGTAATACTCGATTTCCGACGCAATCTGGCTCAGCTTCAGCGCTTCCGGGTTTTGCAACGCCTTTTCCACGTCAATGATTTGCACCGGTTCGGAGCGGTCGATGCGGGCTTCCATGTGGAGCGACTTCGGAACGTAAACCGGTTTCTTTTCCTGTTTGGACTGGCAACTTGCCGCCAGCAGGAGAGCTGGCAGCAGGCAGGCTACATATTTGTTCATTTGTTTTTGTCTTTGAGTTTATAAATCAACACATAATTATTATCGTTTTCGTTGATGTCGGCTTGCAGGTCGGTCAGCCGCTTACGCATGGCGTCGGAGAGGGTTTTGTCTTTCAATGCGGTCTCGATGCTTTCGAGCAGGTTGCCCGGTTCGATGTTTTGGCAATACGCGCCGTTGCGGAAGAGGCCGGACGGATAGCCCATGTCGAGGTTGCCGAAGTAGTCATTGTAGATCTTCAGGTAGGCGCCTTTGCTCGTTGCCTTATCCACGATGTAATGGAAAGTTTCGCCCGGCGTCGAGACGGTGCCGTGGTCAGTTTTCCGTACGACGGGCGGGCCGGAGAAGTTACCTGTGAAGTAATCCGGCCATTCGCTGTAACCATGCCAAGGCACAGGGTCGGTCGTCGTCATGTTGAAGGTAAAGACGGGCACCAAGCGGTTCTGTTCTGCGTCGTAATGGTAGAGTGAATCCACGCGCGGCGGGTCCATGCTGTAAATGCTGACGTCGAAGACGCCCGGACAGTTCCGGTCGTTTATCACTTCGCTGTTGAAGTTTGGTGTGACGGTTTGAACATTTGTCACTTTCTGTATCGGTTTTGCCAATGTGTCCAGTTGCAGGATGAAGCCGGGCATCTTGGGCCACGGCAGTGTAGCGATGGTAAGCGTTCCTTTCTCATTGTCGATCTGGAACTTCATTTTGGGTAGACGGGCATAAAATTGCAAGTGCTTTGTGTACTTCCCTTTCAGATCATAAATCAATAACTTGTCAGTCTGCCAAGGAGCGAGATAGATGCGCCCTTTTTCTTCATCAATTTGTGCATCATAGACGAACTGATACTCGCCCGGCCCCTGTCCGACCGCCCCGACATCGCCGATAAACGCGCCGGTCTTGCGGTCGAAGAGTTTGAACTCGGTGGGCGGATAACCGCTGTGTGCCAAGATGTAATTGTCGGAGAGCGTGATGCCGGTCTGTCCGACCAATGCTTCGTCGCGGTTGTCGAGCTTGACCAGTTCGAAGTCTTCCGCAAAGTAGCTGAGCGGGATGCGAACGGTGTCTTTCAGCAGTTGCTGGTCACAGGAGAGGACGCGATCGTTGCCGACCTGTACATACTGTCCGACGACGGGGCAATTGGCCAACGGGTCGTCCGACGCGGCAGAAGAACCGCTGGGGTTCGTTCCGCAAGAAGCCGCGATGCTGAGCAAAAAGAGACTTCCGAGTGCTTGGATGGTTGCGTTCATGACAAACGTTATTAGTTGATAATGATTGTACAAAGCTATGTTTTCTGTTTGGTAAAAACAAATGAAAACGGTAAAAAATAGACGATAACTTGGAAACGTCCCGGAAAATACTTACTTTTGAAAGGAGAAGAACGTTCGCGGGTCGAAATATCTTTATGAATGTCCGCATGTTACCAAATTAGCAAAGTTTAAACTGCCAAGTTGCCCCAAAACCATGTTTTGGAACACT
>CALUTX010000113.1 GCA_944323815.1 uncultured Parabacteroides sp.
TATGGTACAGGAGGCACAAAACGTTGTTTCGTTTACGGCCAATCTTTTGAAGGTCAGCCGGAAGTTCCAGAAAGAATAAAATTCCCTTTTCATCAGGATATAAAAACGGTTTCCGAGACGTCGGGAACCGTTTTTCGTATCCGCGGGAGCCTTCCGACGTCTCGGAAACGATTTTTCACGCCCGCGGGAGCTTTCCGATGTCTCGGAAACGATTTTTCACGCCCGCGGGAGCTTTCCGACGTCTCGGAAATGATTTTTCGCGCCCGCGGAAGCTTTCCGAGACGTCGGAAACGATTTTTCGCTTCCGCGGAAGCATTCCGAGGCCTCGGAAACGAATTTCTGCGTCCGCGAAAGCTTTCCGAACTCTCGGAAACGATGTGTGAGACGGAGGAGCTTTTTCACGGGAAAGTAAAGGCATTATAACAGGTTTGTAACATGCCTCCCCTATTTTTGCCACCCAAAAATAACACAGATTCAGAGTATATGGCAGAAATACAGCAGGGACGGTTGGCCGCAAAGAAGCGACTTTCCGACATCCTTTTTATTTTGTGGGCAGGCGGAGCAGCTTTACTTTCTTACTCATTGGTTTACGCTTTGCGTAAGCCTTATACGGCAGCGGTATTCGAAGATGTTGATTTCTTTGGGTTGGACTATAAAGTGGTGGTCACGGTTTCGCAGATTGTCGGCTATGTGATTTCCAAGTTTATGGGTATCAAATTGATTTCAGAGTTGAAACGGGAAGAACGCTTGCGGTTTATTTTGATGTCGGTTGTGATGGCCGAGCTTTCGCTTGTATTTTTCGGCCTGCTGTCTGCACCGTATAACATCGCGGCGATGTTTTTGAACGGTCTGTCGTTAGGCTGTATGTGGGGCGTGATATTCAGTTTCATTGAAGGACGGCGGATGACGGATATTTTAGCCAGTCTGTTGGGCGTAAGCATGGTCATCAGTTCGGGAACTGCCAAGTCATTGGGGCTTTTTGTGATGGAGCGCTGGCAAGTGGACGAGTTTTGGATGCCGGCCTTGATTGGGGCTGTCGCTTTGCCGATATTGGCGTTGTTGGGGTTTGCCTTGAATGCTTTGCCGCAACCGACGGCGGAGGACATTGCAATGAAGTCCGAACGGTTTACGCTGAATGCGAAACAGCGGAAAGCGTTGCTCCGTAATTTCTTCCCTTTCCTCGCGATGCTGTTTGTTGCGAATATTGTGATTGTGGTATTGCGTGATATCAAAGAGGATTTTCTGGTGAATATCATCGACGTTTCCAATTATTCGCCTTGGTTGTTTGCCCAAATAGATAGCGTAGTGACATTGATTATTTTGACCATTTTCGGGTTGATGGTGTTGGTGAAAGATAATTTGAAGGCATTGTCTATTCTTTTTTGCCTGATTATTGCAGGGATGATTTTGATGTCTGTCATCTCTTTCGAGCAAGAGCGATTTCAACTTTCCCCTGTGACGTGGCTGTTTGTGCAGAGCCTTTGTTTGTATATTACTTATCTGACATTTCAAACGATTTTCTTTGATCGGTTTATCGCCTGTTTCCGCATACGGGGGAATGTCGGGTTCTTTATTGTGATGACAGACTTTTTGGGCTACACGGGAACGATGTTTGTATTGATATTCAAAGAATTTTGTCATCCGGACATAGATTGGGCGGTGTTCTACAATCAGTTTGCGGGGTATGTCGGTATTTTCTGCTGTATTTTGTTTGTCTGTTCCTTTGTATATTTGCGTCAACGTTATCAGAAAGAAAATGCGGTACCGGCACGTGAAGAAGCGTTTGTGGAGGCCGATTCACAAGGTGTTCTGACAGTGGCATGAGAGAATAAACAAGTGTAAATCAAAATAGATAAATTGAAGTATGAAAAAAATTTCCTGTGTGATTATGGACTGGGCTGGGACTGCCATCGACTTTGGTTGTTTTGCCCCTTTGAATGCTTTTCTGAAGGTTTTTTCCGAAGAAAAAGGCATTGACATTACCTATAAGCAAGCCCGTGAACCGATGGGGTTGTTGAAGATTGACCATATCAAGGCGATTTTAACGATGCCGGAAGTGGCAGAGAAATTCCGGGTACGTTACGGACGGGATTGGAATATGGATGATGTAAACGAGATGTACCAGAGTTTTGAGAAACATCTTTTTGCTTCGTTACGTGATTTTACAACTCCGATACCGGGTGTAATTGAAACCATGCAGCAGTTGCGTGAACAGGGTATCAAGATCGGATCAACAACGGGTTATACGCAAGCAATGATGGACGTCGTACGTCCGGAAGCAGCAGCCAAAGGCTATGTAGTTGATAATTTGGTAACACCGAATGATGTTCCGGCCGGTCGTCCCGCTCCTTACATGATTTATAAAAACATGATCGACTTGGCGATTCCGTCAGTGGATTATGTAGTGAAAGTGGGTGATACGATTGCCGACATCAAGGAGGGCTTGAATGCGAAAGTCTGGAGTATTGGTATTGTTACCGGTAGCAACGAGATGGGGCTTTCGGAAGAGGAATACAAACATCGTTCTGCCGAAGAGTTAAGCGAACTCAAGCGCGAAGTAAGAGAGAAGATGCTGAATGCTGGTGCACACTTTGTTTTGGATAACATTACAGAACTACCCGCTTGTATCGAAAAAATCAATCGCTAAAAGAGGAAGGATAGAGATGAAAAGAAACTATTTATTGCTTACGCCCGGCCCGCTTAGCACGTCTGAAACAGTTCGTGAGGCCATGTTGCAAGACTGGTGTACGTGGGATAAAGATTATAATGAAGGCATTGTGACGCCTATCCGCAAAGGTTTGCTTGCCATTGCCGGTCTGGATGAGGTTACTTATACGGATGTCCTGCTGCAAGGCAGCGGAACCTATTGCGTGGAAGCAACAATCGGTGCGGCTGTAAAACCGACGGATAAACTGCTGATTCTGGCAAACGGTGCGTATGGCAAACGGATGGCACAAATCGCGGATTATTATCATATCAACTACGTTTTGGTTTCGTTGCATGAGACAGAATTGGTCACAGGCGAAGTGGCTCGTCGTGCATTGGATGCTCATCCGGATGTGACCCATCTTTCGATGGTACACAGCGAAACGACAACCGGACTGTTGAACCCGATTGAAGAGGTGGCGGAGGTGTTGAAAGGACGCAACATCACGTTCATTGTCGATGCGATGAGCAGCTTTGGGGGAATTCCCATTGACATTCGCAAATTGGACATCGATTTCCTTGTCAGCAGTGCCAATAAATGTATCCAAGGTGTACCCGGTTTTGGTTTCATTCTGGCCAAACGGGAGAAACTGATGGCTACGAAAGGTAATGCCCGTTCGCTCTCGCTTGATATCTATGCACAATGGGAGACCATGGAAAAGGGTGGAGGCAAATGGCGTTTCACTTCTCCCACGCATGTCGTGCGGGCATTTTATCAAGCCATGCAAGAATTGGAACAAGAAGGAGGAATCGCAGCACGGTATGCACGCTATAAGCAAAATCATCGGACTTTGGTCGACGGTATGCGTGCCTTGGGATTCCAGACATTACTGCCAGATGCGGCGCAAGGACCTATTATCACATCTTTCCTCTATCCGAAAGCGGATTTCGATTTCCATGCTTTTTATGAGGCATTGAAGGCGAAAGGGTTTGTGATTTATCCTGGTAAAATATCGGATGCCGATACGTTCCGCATAGGGAATATCGGTGATATTTATCCGACGGATATGGAAGCTCTTTTACAAGCAATTCGTGAAGTAAACGGCTAAAAGCCTTGATTTACCCGCCGGGTAAGTCCGTGCCAGGTTTCGGGAAAACGGATTTTGCCGGTGGGTAAATGAAAAGGTTGTGCCGGAATAATGGAAAAAGAGGGTGCGTATTTCTGTTATCAGGGGAATTTTCTCTATTTTTGTGCCGATTAGACGAATCCTCAAATAGAGAAAAGCATACAGATGAAGCATACTTATATACGCAACTCGTTGAGGCTGTTGTACGGAGTGCTGTTGTTGGTGATTATCTATTCGTGTGCCAATCAAGGTACTCCGAACGGTGGTCCTTATGATGAAGAGCCTCCCAAGTTCATCAGTAGTACGCCGCTTCCGAATCAGACCAATTACAAAGGACAAAAGATTGAAATCCTTTTCGACGAATTGATTCAAATCGAATCGCCGTCGGAGAATGTGATTGTGACTCCTCCGCAGCGCGAATTGCCCGTTATCCGTGCCGCTGGCCGTCGGGCGGTTGTCGAACTGAAAGATTCACTTAAACCGAATACTACTTATACGATTGATTTTACCAATTCATTGGCCGATAACAATGAGAAGAATGTATATGAAAATTTTTCTTTTGCCTTTTCTACCGGTGAGTCGATTGACACGTTGGAAGTTTCAGGTATTCTTTTGAATGCGGAGAATCTGGAGCCGATGCCTGGCATCACGGTGGGGTTGCACAGCGATTTGGCAGATTCTGCGTTTCTCAAAGAACCTTTTGTGCGTACTTCACGGACAAACGATCGGGGGCAATTCACCATCCGCAACATCGCTTCTGGTACCTATCGCATTTATGCACTGAATGATGTCAATCGGGATTATCGCTTCGACCAACCGGGCGAGGAGATTGCCTTTCTCGATTCGCTCATCGTTCCTACATTTGAATTTGCAACACGGCAAGATACGGTTTGGAAAGACTCTTTAACAGTCGACACGATTCATACCGTTGCTTTCACCCGCTTTTTGCCGGATAACATTGAGTTGCGCCTTTTCAAGGAGCAATTCATCCGACAATATATGGTGCGCCCCGAGCGGCCGGATGAAAAATATTTTACTTTGCGTTTCAACGCACCACTCGATACGGTTCCGATTCCTGTTCCACTCAATTTTACGCCGGCGGAAAACGAGTGGTACTTTGTGCAGCAAACGGAAGGAGGCGCTTCGGTCAATTATTGGTTGATGGATTCGACCGTATGGAAGCGGGACACGCTGCAGATGCAAGTCACCTATCCGAAAAGTGATTCCCTGAATATCTTACAGCCGCAAACCGATACCGTTCGTGTCGTCTTGCGTCGTCGTCCGGAACCAAAGAAAAAGAAAAGGAAAGACGACGAACCGGAACCGATTGTCTTCCTCAACATGCAGGTCGATGTACCCTCTTCAATGGATCTTTTTGATACGGTTTCGGTCACTTTCAGCGAACCGGTTTTGGAATTGGATACGGCGATGTTTCACCTCGAACAAATGGTTGATTCTCTTTGGGAACCGGCTTCGTTTGTGCTCTTCCCCGATACAGCGAACAGTTTGAATTTCTTTTTGAACCGTACATGGAAGTATGGCGAGGAGTATCGCCTGACGATTGACTCGGCTGTCATCCATAGCCTTTATGGGAAGTGGAACAATACGTTTACGGCTGATTTCAAAATTAAAAAGGAAGAAGAATACGGACATCTGTATATCAATCTGATCGGAGTGGATACGCCTGCTTTCGTCGAATTGCTGAACAGCAGCGACGCGCCAGTGCGGAAAGCCACGATGAAGGATGGCGGTGTCCTCTTTATGGATTTGAAACCGGATAAGTATTATGCCCGTATCATCCTGGATACGAACGGGAACGGCAAATGGGACACAGGCAAATATGCCGACAAGCGTCAGCCGGAAACGGTCTATTATTCGCCCAAGATGTACCAAATCATGCAGAATTGGCAGGTAGAAGAGACATGGGACATTCATGCCGCTCCTTTTGCTAAGCAAAAACCGCTTGAGATTACCAAGAATAAGCCGAAAGAGGTAACGAAAAAGAAACGTAATTATAAAGATGAAAGCCAGCGTGACAACAGCAATAGCGGCAATGTCAGCCTACCGTTCTAACCGTTGCATTCTACTGCTGTTTGCGCTTTTACTGTTGGGCGGTCGGCCGCTCGGAGCGCAAACGATTCCGGTGGGGGAGCGCGTTCAATCGGGCGAACGGGTTGAGTATGAATTGTATTTCAAATGGGGACTGCTTATGCCTCGTGCGGGTTATGCCACGCTTGCGATTCGGGATACCTCCTATACCGGCCAACCGGGGATTCATTATCGGCTGCTTTTCCGAACGGTTGGTATCTTTGAGCGCATTTATTCAATGCGTGATACGATTGATTGCCGCTTTACGCCTGAATTCTTGCTTCTCCATAGCGAGAAGCGTTCAGATGAGGGGGATTATTACTCGGTGGATGCCCTTACGTTTCATTATGCCGATGAGGCGATTACTACCCATTCTCTCCGTTACACGCCGTCGCGGGTAAAGATTGACACGACGCTTTGTGCGACGGAACAGCGTATGTATGATATGCTTGGCGCGACACTTTATCTTCGCTCTTTGGATTGGGACGAAATGCAATCGGGTGATAGTTTCCCTTTCAATGTTGCCATCGGACGGGACGTTGTCAACATCAGTTTTCGTTATACGGGCCAGCAGATTGTGGAGCGGGGCAATGTCAAATATCGTACCCGTCATTTTTATATCGACATTTATGACGAAGCCTTTACCCAAAGCAAAGAGGCTGCCGAGATTTGGATCGGCGACGATGCCAACCACCTCCCGGTCAAGATTCGCGCGAAGCTGAAGATCGGCGCGGCAGAAGTCTATTATCACGCTTCGGAAGGCCTTCGCCATCCGCTCGATTGCCGAGTAGAGATCCGGCGGTAAAGCCTTTTTTAACAGCGGCGTTCTGTTACCGGTAACCGAATAGGCTTGTCACCGGCAACAAGGGTGTTTAGTTAGCCCTAACAACAATCCGTTGTCAACACTAACAACGAGTCGTTGTCAACGTTAACAACACCCCGTTGTCAGCACTGACAGAACACCTCTGTCAAGCATCCTTATTCGATAGGAGCAAAAGGTAGCGGTGTTTCCTTGCGATAGCCCGTGCCATTGAAGGTGGCAATCAGGTCGCCTGCTTCGTTGGTGACGCGCACTTCGCAGTTGGAGAGTCGTTTGCGATTGAATACCTCTTGTGCCTCTGCATACAAGTAACCTTTGCTTTCAGCCTTGAAGAAGTTGATGGTGGTGGTGATGGAAAGTGTCAATTGTGCATGGCTGTTCGTTGCCGCCGCAAATGCAAGGTCGGCAAGGGTAAAGATCGCGCCTCCTTGACAGACGCCGCCCCCATTCAGCAATTCGGGCTTGATTTCCATCCGTGCCCGAGCATATCCGTTGCCGACTTCCAACAGCTCCACGCCGGCAAGTAGGGCGAACTTGTCGCCCTGAAGAAATTCGTGTATTGTCATAAGCTATTTTTTAAATTGACAATTGACAATGGACAATTGACAATTGGGCTTCGCGCTCGGTGAAAAAATAATTGTCAATTGTCCATTGCTTAATTGTCAATTACTTAATTGATTTTCCATTCCGCCCCATCTTTCGTGTCTTTGATGGTGAAGCCGAGGGCGGTCAGTTCGTTTCGGATGCGGTCTGAGGTTGCCCAGTCTTTGTTCGCTTTGGCCTGTTGGCGAATAGCAAGCAGCAGATCGATGGCTTTACCAAAGGCCTCATACCGGTTTGCATCAGCGGAAGCCGCTTCGTCTTTCATGCCGAGGATGCCGAAAAGGAAGAGGTGGAAAACGTTTTGCAGCTCCTTCAAATCTTCGGCAGAAAGTGTCGCATGGCCATCCTTGACGGAGTTGATGATACGGGCTGCATCGAAGAGATGGGCAATAACAATCGGCGAGTTGAGGTCGTCGTTCATCGCCTCGTAACATTTGCGGCGCAGGTCTTTCACATCCACCGAAGAGGTCTCCGACGGCTGTAATTTCTGCAAGTGGCTATAAGCATCCATCAGACGGGCAAGCCCTTTTTCGGCTGCCTGCAACGCTTCGTTGCTGAAGTCGACCGTACTGCGATAATGCGCCTGAAGGATAAAGAAACGGATTGTCATCGGCGAATAGGCCTGCGTCAAAAGCGGATTGCTACCGCTGAAAAACTCGTCCAATGTGATGAAGTTGCCAAGCGACTTGCCCATCTTCTGTCCGTTGATGGTAATCATGTTGTTGTGCATCCAGTAGTGTACCATCTCGTCGCCTTGCGAAGCCACCGCCTGTGCGATTTCGCACTCGTGGTGCGGGAAAATCAGGTCCATGCCGCCGCCATGAATATCAAAATGAGCACCCAGATATTTCCGTCCCATTGCCGTACATTCGCAATGCCAACCGGGAAAACCGTCGCTCCAAGGCGAGGGCCAGCGCATGATATGCTCGGGTTGCGCCTTTTTCCAAAGGGCAAAGTCGATGGGATTGTGTTTCTCCTCTTGTCCGTCGAGGGCACGAGTCGTATTCAGCAGGTCGTCGATGTTACGACCGGAGAGCGTTCCGTAATGGTGGGTCTGGTTGTATTTTGCCACATCGAAATAGACGGAACCTTCGCTTTCATAAGCATATCCGTTGGCCAAAATCTGCTTGACCAACTCAATCTGCTCGATGATGTGCCCGCTGGCATGCGGTTCGATACTGGGCGGAAGGACATTCAACGCCTCCATCGCGTGGTGATAGCGGACGAGATAATATTGCACGACCTCCATCGGCTCGAGCTGTTCGAGGCGGGCTTTCTTGGCAATCTTGTCCTCGCCTTCGTCCGCATCGTGTTCCAGATGGCCGACGTCTGTGATGTTGCGCACGTAGCGCACTTTGTATCCCAAATGGGTCAGATAGCGGAACAGCAGGTCGAACGTGATGGCCGGGCGGGCGTGTCCCAAATGGGCATCACCATACACCGTAGGACCACAAACATACATGCCGACGTGCGGCGCATGTAGCGGAACAAACTGTTCCTTCTTTCTTGTAAGCGTGTTGTAAATATTGAATGGATGTTCCATGCAGATGTAATTTTAAGTGAGGCAAAGATACGGATAATCCTTGATAATGTGGTAACTTTGGGGCAGAACTAAAAAGAATCAATAGAGTTTATATCGAATAATTGATTAAAGCGTTCTTTGACTTATCTTTGTGGTCTAAAAAGTTCAATTGATGTA
>CALUTX010000114.1 GCA_944323815.1 uncultured Parabacteroides sp.
CAATATATCTTTATAGAATAAAGATTCTCCTGTTTCTGGATCCAAACCTGCATATTTAGGTAAATACCACGTATAAAGAGATAATCCTTCCGCTACAAAGTATTTATATTTCGACACAAACGAGTTATCCAAATTTACATAACCATTGTATCCTTCTACGTTTGTTGTCTTAATCTCATCTGGCAATTTCAACACTTTATTTTTTACATGGGAGATATTGAAATTTATATCCCATCGAAAATCTTTCGTATTGATTAACGTTGATTGCAACACTAATTCTATACCCGAATTCCGCATATCACCCAAATTCACATAATAACTCGTATATCCGATAGAGGGAGGTGTGTTCAGAGAGAACAACATATCGCTTGTTTTCCGATAAAAATAATCCAGACTACCGCTTAACTTACCATCAAACAATTCGAACTCCGTACCAACATTCCAGTTCGTATTTGTCTCCCAAGTTATATCTTCAGAACCTTTTTGACGCCATTGATAAGCTACCTGATTGTCATTATTCACCACATTATAGGAATCGGCATACAAGAAATTACCAATATTGTCATTTCCTTGAGACCCCACAGATGCTTTTAACTTCAATGAGTTCACCCATGGAACATCAAAAAACTTTTCTTTCGACAATAACCAAGCTCCACCTACTGACCAGAAATTACCCCAACGGTAATCTTTCGCGAAACGAGACGAAGCATCCCGCCGATACGAAACCGAACCATAATATTTACTATCATAATTATACATAGCTCGGAAAAAATATCCTTCGTTATTATAAGAACTTGAACTGGAAGTCGGATCTCCGTTCAGATTCAAACATGTAGCCAATTCATACGTTCCATCAATGCCGAAGTTGTAACCAGATGCCGCCAAATATTCATATTTGTAATTATAATATTCATGTCCAATCATGGCACTAACATCATGTTTTCCAAACTTTTTATTATAATTCAACAATTGCTGGGTATTGTATGTAAACGTACGTGAAGAGCTCTTTGACAAATAACCATTATCCGACGAATCGGTATAGTAATCGACAAAAGGACTATTAATATATGTATATCTCCGGTCATACGTGTACGCATTCGCGTTTACCGTCAATGTCAAATCTTTCGTCAACAAAAAGTCGGCAAATCCACTCGCTATATAAGAATTTCCGGTTGTTTCATCACTCCTGTATTTGTTTGAAAAAATACAGTTTCCACCTACGCCATTCGCACGGCTTAAACCATAATTCCGAGCAAAATCATACATTTTCTCACCCCACTGGTCAATCATGATATTTCCACTCGCATCTCGATAGTAGACCGGATAAATTGGTGCTTGTGTTTTAATTGTACTCCAAATTGTACCGGTTCCGATTGTTCCTTCCGATGTTTGGCTATAATTATATTTCGTATAATTAAAATTCACACCAACTCTTAACCAATTTTTTGCCTGATAATCCAATTTCACACGAGCAGTCAGACGATCTTGTGCCGAACCTTCTTGAATACCCTCTTGATCCAAATAACTCAACGAGGTATAATAATTAATACGGTCGGAAGCTCCTGAAACCGAAACATTATATTCTTGACGGAAACCATTCTGCAAACCCTCTTCTTCCCAATCATCCGCCTGCAACCAAAATTGTCTGTCATTATAGGTATAAAGAGTTCCCATTGTAGCATTCGAGTTCATCATCCCTCCTTGTAAAATAAAATCTTCCCCTGTTGGAACAGAATAAACCATATAACCCGGCCCCACTCCACTTGAAGAATTTGTCAGATTTCGATTAGCCAGCGCATGAGCATCTGAGGCAGACATTCCTCCTCCTGCATCTGTCACATAATAATTATATAACATCTTATAATAGGTTTCGTAAAATTGCTGAGCATTCATTACTTTATAATTCCTCAGACCATTACTGTTTGAACCCCATTTTGCATCCACAGAAACCCGTGCATCTCCACTCTTCCCTTTTTTGGTTGTAATCATAATTACACCATTTGCACCACGTGCACCATACAGAGCATTGGAGGCTGCATCTTTCAATACGGTCATCGACTCAATGTCATTTGGGTTAATCAAGTTCAAATCTCCGTCATAGGGCATTCCGTCAACAACAATCAAAGGCTCGGTATCAGAAGAAATAGAACCAAAACCACGAATTGTAATAGAAGGAGAACTACCCAGCTGAGACGAAGAGTTTGTCAATTGCAATCCCGCAACACGTCCAGCCAATGCCTGAGCCGGATTGGAAACTTGCGCTTTCAACAAATCGTCCGTCTTCAAAACTCCGGCAGAACCAGTAAATGACTCTTTGGTCATTTTACCGAAAGCGACAACAACAACTTCATCCAATGCCTGAGTGTCTTCTTGCAATATTATCTGATACGAAGTTTTTCCATGTTCCACTTGAATCTCCTGATCCAAATAACCTATGTAAGAAACAACCAATATTGTTCCCTCAAGAATACCATCTATATGGAATTTGCCATCAATATCCGTTGCTGTACCAACAGCCTTGTTATCCTTAACTGTAATATTAGCACCAATCACCGGTACCCCGTCTTTATCTACAACAACACCTGATACAGAAACTTGTTGTTGTTGAACGCTTGTACTAATTATCTTAGGTTGCATGTCTTCCTGAACATTACCGTCGTCTTCTCTTAAAAACACACGGTTATTCACAATCTGATAAGAAATCCCGGTGTTCTTAAATATGGCTTCCAAAACCTGTTCGATATGCGTATCCTTCATATTCACTGAAACGCTGGATATTTTTTTATCCAACAAAGCTTCATCATACGCAAATTCATACCCCGTTTGTTCACTAATGCTTTGTATCACAGCTCGAACCGTTGTTTGTTGTAACACCAGCTCAAGATTTACGTACAAAGACAAAGCATCGCTTGTCGCCATTGCGGGCGATGCTGCTGTTAAATACATTGCAAAGGTTGCAATTGAAACTTTTTTATGCATACATTGATTTTTAATGTTTTTAATAAGTACTATTTTCTTAGTTACACACTTCTGTGCGTGTTAATCATCTTAAGTTTATCCTTCCCTTTTCTTTTCCATAAACATTACTTTTTGAGTTCGTAAATAAATATTTCTTTGTCTTCGACACGATATTGCACCGAAGCTAAATATTTCAATTGGTCTAAAATTTCAATTAAACTTTCGTCTTCATTAATAACGCAACGGAATTTTCGCTGCGTCAATTCTGACGATTCGATATTGATATTCACATCAAATTTATTTTCCAACTGATAAGCAATTTCCCTAAGTGTCGTATTTTCAAAAACAAACTGATTTAAATGCCATGCCGTCCGAGTATTTACATCTACTGTTTCAGTTACATATTCATTCGTTTGTTTATCATAAGTCACCATTTCACCCGGCGACATATCCAAAACGGCATGTTCCTGTTTATCCAACAAAACAACTTTTCCACGAGCCAAAATGGTCTCTACACTTTTCCGGTTTTCATTCGTCTTTACATTAAAAGCGGTTCCTAATACCTTTACATTCAAATATTCAGTCGAAACGACAAATGTGAATTTCTTCTTTGATGTGACATCAAAGAACGCTTCTCCTTGTAAGGAGACCTCCCGGTTGTCTTTGCCAAAGGTTCCCGGGATTTTCAATGAAGAACCGGCATTCAACCAAACTACCGAACCGTCGGCAAGCTCGACCCTCTTCACATCTTCTCCCTCTTTCACGACTATTGACATATAACTCTCCGGTTTCCACTGTTGCCAACCAAAATAAGAAAAAGAGACCAACAGCAAGATAACTGCGGCATACCTCAACGCAATCCGAAACAAAGGAATCCTGCGTTTGCGGTCAATTTTCGCATGGACCATCTTCAACGCCTCCTCAATCTTATCCGTTTTATTATAGCGCAAATATTTCCATGAAACACGCAGCTTCACCACTTCTGAAAAGATTTTTTCGTTCTCTTCAGATAAACTACGCCACTTCAGCACCTCCTCCAATTCTTCCAGAGAAAGTTCGTCTACCAAATATTTCGCCAATAACCGATAATCAAAATCCATTTTTATTTCTGTTTTACATAAGCTAAACGAACAATCCTGAAAAAATACGGAGCAAAAACCTTATTTTTTCTACATTTTAAATAAAAAAGAACACAAAGCATAAATCACGTAAGGAAACACAAAAGGAAAAACGTTAGTTATCAAGCTATATTCAAACTTGATTAGCAAAAGATTCAAAAAAATTCCCTTGCGATAAGCAACACAAACAAAGTAAACAATAATCATTTTTAGACATACGTGTACGCAGGAACTTCAGAGCCAAATACAAATGGCTTTCGACAGTACGTTGAGGAATCGCCGTCTGTTCGACAATCTCTTTAGCTGTCAGCACTTCGATATAAGCAAGGATGAATACTTTACGACGTGCTTCCGGTAATAAATCCAACAACTCATACAAACGTTTATAAAAATCCTTCATGTTCAACTCGTCAATAATTGGCAATTCACCGCTCTCCAACAAATCTTGGTAATATTTGGTATATTCCTCATTCACATGAGATTCATATTTTTCCGCAGTTGATTTCTTCTTGAAATAATCCAAACAACGCGTATATGCCGATTGAAAAAGATAGGAATGAAAGCCTTCGCTCACATACAGTTTTTCACGATGTTCCCAAACATAAAGAAACACATCTTGCACAATGTCTTCCGCAGTCTCTTCATCTACGAAAGAAGAAACATACGCCATCATTTTTGGGTAATAATAACGGAAAACGCTGTTAAACGCCTCTCTGTTACCTCTTTTTAGCTCATGCAACAAAGAAATGTCATACATCTTATTATTAATAACTATATCGTGACTAAATGAAATCGATACAAGATAATTTTAATATCGAAACGCTTCTACATTATTCTTTATAATGTTTGACAAAGGTCTGCATTTTTCGCGAAAGAAAAAAGAGAAAGAGAGGGCATTCAACAATTTTCTATCTAACTTTGATGCAAGAGAAAGTTTAAGAGATTGAAGCGGCTTTTATGGCGGGATGCCTTCCCTTCTTCAATCAGCGTCGGCGATTATACAATCAACGCAAGCGATTGTATAATCGCCGACGCCGTTTATAAAAACACCGGCGCTGATTTGGAAATAGCTGCGGGACTTGTTATCTTTGTGTTCGGTAAGCTGAAGAAATAGAGCTTGAGGAGTAAAGAAACTTTTTTCATTATACAATATGGCACAATATATCAAGCAGGAGATGAATGCGCTCAACGGGGAGAGCGGGAAACAGGTGTATTACCGGATGAAGATTGAACGGAATCTGGACATGGACGGCTTCGTGGAGCGGGTTGCCCACGACGGTTCGGGGCTGAGCCGGGCCAGCGTGTTGCACGTGATGGAGGCCGTGGCGGAACAGCTGGCGCGCTGCATGGCGGAAGGGCAGTCGGTGACCATCGAGGGTATCGGGACCTTTAAACCGCGGCTGGGCGTGGTGAAAGGGAAAGAGCTGGACGCGATAGACGCCACGAAGCCGCAGCGGAACGCGCAGAGTATCGAAGTGAACGGCGTCCACTTCCGGACGGACAAGAAGCTGGTGCGCAAGACCAACCGGCATTGCACGCTGACGCGCGGTGGCATAAGCCGCATCAAGCATTCGTCTTACACGGAGGAGGAACGTTTGACGCTTGCCTTAAACTATTTGAATGAGCATGTCTTCATGCACGTTTCCGACTACATGAAGCTTACGGGATTGAAGCGCACGAGCGCGACGATGGAGCTGAAACAGTTTAGCCGCGACCCGGAAAGCGGAATCGACACCGAAGGACGGGGAAGCCACCGGGTGTACGTGCGGAGGAAGGAAAGCAATCCGTCGCTTTGACGGCATACCATAACGAGCAAGGGAAATGGGGAATCTGTTAGACAAACTGAAAATCAACCATCGCCCCCGTTCGGGTGCGTTGGATTTGCTGAAATACATCGGTCCCGGGCTGTTGGTTACCGTGGGTTTCATCGACCCGGGAAACTGGGCGACCAACCTGGCGGCGGGTTCCGAATTCGGTTACGCGCTGCTGTGGGTCGTTACGTTCTCTTCTGTCATGTTGATTATTATCCAACACAACGTGGCCCATTTGGGAATCGTGACGGGTTTGTGTCTGTCGGAAGCCACCAATCGTTACCTGCCGCGCTACGTGAGTCGCCCCATCTTGCTCTCGGCCATGGGAGCCAGCATTTCCACTTCGCTGGCCGAAATCTTGGGAGGAGCGATTGCGCTCCGGATGCTGTTCGGAATGCCTATCAAGGTGGGGGCGGTGATTGTTACGGCCGCCTGCATCGGGATGTTGCTGACAAATACGTATAGTAAAATCGAACGTTGGATTATCCTGTTCGTTTCCATCATCGGACTGTCGTTTCTGTATGAGCTGATATTGGTGGACGTCGAATGGGGCGCAGCCCTCACCGGTTGGGTAAAACCGACCTTCCCGGAAAACTCCATGTTGATTATCATGAGCGTGTTGGGCGCCGTCGTGATGCCGCACAACCTGTTCCTCCATTCGGAGGTCATCCAGAGCCGCGAATGGAATCTGGAAGAGGAACCGGTCATTCGGAAACAGCTTAAATATGAGTTTTATGACACGTTGCTTTCCATGGTCATCGGCTGGGGAATCAATTCGGCCATGATTATCTTAGCGGCTTCGACCTTCTTCAAAAACAACGTGGCCGTGGAAGAGTTGGACCAAGCCCAACAGCTGCTTGTACCGTTGGTGGGGAGCAGCGCAGGTGTCATCTTTGCGGGAGCGTTGCTGCTGGCCGGAATTTCGTCGACGATTACTTCCGGCATCGCGGGAGCTTCCATCTTCGCCGGGTTCTACGGAGAGGCGTATCATCACAAGGATTTGCATTCCAAACTGGGCTTCCTGCTCTCATTCATTCCGGCGTTGTTGATTATTTTCATCGTGGACGACCCGTTCAGCGGATTACTCTATTCGCAAATGCTGCTGAGCGTGCAGTTGCCTATTACCGTCTTCACACAGGTCTACCTGACCTCCAACAAAAAAGTGATGGGCAAGTTTGTCAACTCTCGCTCCACCACTTTGTTGTTGCTCCTGTTGGGCACACTGGTGACGGTCTTGAACGTGGCGTTATTGGTCAGCCTGTTTTGACGCTTTGTTCTTTACCAGATATTTATTGCGGATGACTTCCTGTCTTTGTTAACGTATTGCCCCAAAATTCATCATTCAGGTTACATTGTAAGTACTCCCGGAAATCATCTTACACT
The DNA here is from genome assembly GCA_944323815.1 of uncultured Parabacteroides sp. Taxonomy (GTDB): domain Bacteria; phylum Bacteroidota; class Bacteroidia; order Bacteroidales; family Tannerellaceae; genus Parabacteroides. Next base: position 7,271 of record CALUTX010000114.1, read on the forward strand.
ATTGCGATCCCATTTCTTAAAATCAGAAATAAAAAAATAACCATGTATATTCACCCCCACATTAAAAAATATTACCTTTGCGACATATTGGAAAAGTAACGTAGAAGCGTTTCGATATTATCTTGTCTTGAAATCTGGACAATTTCAACATACCAAGATAATAGGCGAATGATTCCTGCGCTTTATTGGCTATATGTTTGCCTCATGGCAGATTATACACCAATATATAGCGTGGGATCATCGTTCTATCTTTGGTATGTGGGCAGTCCAGAGCCTCAAGACAGTGATAAACGATGATTCCCACGCTTTTTTGTTAAATGCCCGTCGGAAGGGAATCACGAGGGGAGAAATGTAATATAAATATGAGAATATTAGCAAGTATCTTTTTTTGTTTGTTATGGGGGCAACTTTTAGCACAACAACCACTCCCATTTAATCCTTCTTCTAGAGATCCTTTTACAGGATATAATGCTAGCAATTTAAAAAAAATGACAGTCGATAAAGTCGTGTCCTACATTTATGATGGAGAAAATTTGATAAATACGAATACTGTTACTTACAAATATAGTGACAATGGATTAACCGTTTCTGATGATGCTGGTAATATTTATACCTTTTATTCTGATGGGAAAATAAAAAGTCGAAAAGAGCCAATCCATAATTTTGATGAAACATATACTTATACGGATAATGGAAAATTATTGTCAATTGATAGTCCATATTCAAAAACTATATGTTATTACACAAACACAGGTATAGATTCTTTAGTCAGATGGTCATATAGTGATCGATTACAAACTTTTTTGCGAGATGGAAAAGAAGTTGCCACATATAATCAAAATGGATACGAATATACTGTATATCGTTATGATACAGAACAAAATGTGTATAGATTAGATTTCGAATCTCTTTATATATTTGATAGTGAAGATCGGTTAATAAAAATATTAGATACTAATGATAATTCTTTAATCGAAGAGAGAGTTTATTTGACGAATAAAATTATAATATATTCTGGTAATAAAGAAGAATATACATATAATGAAAAAGGAGATTTAATTGAATATGCTCTCTTTTTTTGGGCTGTTAATGGTTATTGGTTTCGGCGTTCGACAATATGCTATAATTATACATATGGTGATATTACCTTGAATGAGCCAATTAATTTGTCAGAAAATCACAGGATATATACTTGCTCGAATAATGTTATTATAGAAAATGGAAAACATGGAGAAATTGTAAAGGTTTATGATATATCAGGACATCTTTGTTATTTTGGAATTTTAAATTCTGATAGACTCATAATTGATTTGCGAAAAAACCAATTGTATATAGTACAAATAGGGAAACATTGTATTAAGCTAAAATTGTAACTATCAAATTGAACATTGATAAAATATAATTATATGGAAAACTATAAAACGGAGATTGTTAAAATTCATCCTGAAAATTCTTACTTAAAAATTTATGTGAATCTAGGAGAGAATATGGATATACTGAGGGATTTTATTGAATCATTATCTTCAGTGAATCATGCAAATATAACAAAAAATATGGCTGGAACAAGGGAAAGCTTGACTGTTTATCCGATGAAAACATATTCAATAGAAGAGGTTCAATTGGATGTTGATAAAAACTTGTTTAATTATTTTCTTAATAAGTAATACTAATTAGGAGGAATGTCTCA